>JAZLLD010000064.1:0-36077 GCA_045597945.1 Bacteroidales bacterium | reverse complement strand
CAACCATCCCGCCACAAACCAAGAAAGGCGCAACAGCCCGTAAAAACAAGCCATTGCGCCAATCCTGCAACCCAATTAAACCAACCCTAAACCTAAATTAAACCCAGATTAAATCAAAATTAAAAAAGCGGGCCTCCAAACCCGCCAAAAATTAAACCAAAATTCAATCAAATTAAAGCAAAATGTACATTCCGTTTTTTTCTCCAATTTCATAACCAACTGAAAATCGGCAAAATATACATTCCCCTATGTACTTTTCGTTTTAAGCCCCATACATAATCACAATCGGGACAACAAAACCGAACCCCATCAAAATAGGCATTTTCGGACTGACATTTAGGGCATTCTGTATTAAAACTCATAATGTTAAAATATTAGAAATGTTATTTTAATATATTTACTTTAGTCAAACAGTTCCTCGACTTTTTCTTTTGCTTTTCTTTCGATCTCGGCATCGACGCAGTCGGAGACCATTTTGACTACTGCTACTAGGGCGGCGAGGTCGTCGGTGAAGCCGGCTACGGGGATGAAGTCGGGGATGAGGTCGATGGGGAGGATGAGGTAGCCGAGGGCACCGATGATGATGCCTTTGTATCGGACTGGCACATCGCGGGAGGTCAACACATAGTATAGCAGCAGGGCGTTGTAGGCCACTTTGCGGCCGGCTTTGCCCGCCAGCGACTTCAGCTTCTTCCAGAAATCGGGCTCGTTGTAGTTGCCGCCGAAACGCTCGGCATTATCTACTGTGAATTTTAGGTTGCTGTTGTCCATCGTTAATTTTTATTTAACTATTTACGTTTCCGATATTTGTGCGGTAACGCATTAAAAATGTTCACGATGCAAAGTTACGGATAATATTTCAGCCATGCAAGGGGGCGACGCAAATGTCGCATAAATGTCGCATAACGGTGCGGCAACACTACCGATGCGATATTATTTATCAACACGAATGCCTACGAATTTTATCCTGAATTACTAGAGGCTGCCTTGACACTTTGGGCACATGAGTTTATTGGTTCACAATCCACACACTTAGAAGTCACTTTAACCACAAACCAACCACACCACAACTTCATTATATCTTCATTAATCGAATGAACTTGCAATGAAGTTGGAATGAACTTGCAATGAAGATGCGGCGATATTTCATCGGTTGAAAGTGGCTTAGAATCTTTGTTGTTTCGGCACACAAGTTGATGACATCTGCCGTTTTCTAATAAGGAAGAAAATGGCAGCCTCTAGGCTGCAGAAAATCAGATACAACTTGACAATCAAAGAAGTCACAAATACGAGACCGCAGTACACATAAATATAGGTGACCTCCCAAAATTAGATAATCTAAGTTTCGCAAGCGAAACTTATGAACTGAAAGAAATTATCAGAAATGTTCCAGAAATTTTTAACGTGCAGCAATTTCTGATTAATTTCTGATAATTTCTTTCAGTCCTTCTAGCCAAGCTTGCTTGGTTAGAAAAAAAATTTTAGAGATTACCTATAAACTGATCAACTTCGCTACGCATTACATCAGGAGGGTAAAATCAGCAAGGGCTATCTGCGGCCAAAGATGAGGAGGGCGAGCTCGGTTTCGCGGGGATTGTCGGGTCTGGGGCCGAAGGTGCGGAGCTGGCGGAGGGATTTGACATAGGAGCCGTCGGGTTTCTGGCGCTTGAGCAGGGCCTCAATTTCGCCCCAGGAGGAGAATGAGTAATTGGCTTTGAGCTGGTGGACTATATAGCCGCACTCAATCTCGGGGCACTGCGCCGAGAAGACCAGCCGGCCATCAACCAGGTTGAGCAAGCCGCAGCGGAGGGCATTGCTGAGGGCCACGGCCAGGGGCACACAGCCATGTTTGGTGCCCTCGTCGGTCAGGGCAAATGGCCGCTGGGGGAAGAGGGTGCGGAGGCATTCTTCAACTTCGGGCTGGACGATGGGGTCGGACATGGTGTCGCCATCCAGCAATGTAACCTCCTCTATCCCACCTTGTTTTCCTGCCACATAGAGCAAAGGTCCCTGGCCTTGGTGGAACACATGGTCGAGATACAGGGGCTGGCCGGGCACGAAGATAAGGCAGCTGAAAGTGTCGCCCACGGCAAGTTTGCTGTTGACAGACCGCTCTACCACAAAGCGGCCGCCGCCCAGGTGGCGAAAATGGCAGCAGCGGCCCGGTGCCCAGCTGACACGAAGCACATCGAACTGGCGGAGGTTGGAAGAACTGACATGGTGGCCTGCCACAAAGTCGGAGGGCGTGATATTGGAGATTGTTGTGCTCATTGGATTTCTTTGATGTTAGCGAAACGGTTCCAGAGGGGGTCGCGGCGGTAGGCCTGGACAGCGCCTAGAGGGACACGGACTGTAATAAGGTCGAGGTCTAACTCACCAAAAGTGTGCTCAAAGATGCGCGGAGGCTCGGGCGAAAGCATGGTGATGGTGCGCAAGGCGGAGTCCGCCACAAAGACATAGTCGCCTATGAATTTGATACTCTGCCCCATTGTCACTTCGGCGAGATTATTATTATAGGCGAAGGCATAGTTCTCAATCATGACGGTTTGGGATGGGATTTCGATGCTCCACAAACCGCATTCGTAAAAAGCTGATCTACTAATGATGCGAAGACTGTCGGGCAGACGGATTTGGTGGAGATTGGAGTCGTAGATGCACATCTGCGCAGGAAGGACTTCCAAATGGTTGGGCAATTGCAGACTCCGCATACCATAGAATCGGTTGAAAATGCAGGTCGGTAGGGCAATGACCTGGCTGTCAACAATCACATCCACAGGGTTGATGCTATGGTAGAAGACAAGATGTTCGTCGGATGGGATTTGAAGAAGGCGAGACTGGATGACAAGGGTATCGATACTATTCATGCCTGCAAAGGCTGAAGAGCTAATCGAATCCAACCTAGGCGGAAAGATAAGTTTGCCACGGAGATTGCTGCAATCGTCGAAAGCCCAAGCTCCGATAACACGCAGACTTTGAGGAAGATGCAGCTCGCAATCCAAAGCCGAACAACTCAACATGAATCTTTCAGGTATCGCACGGACAGAGTCGCCCAGATGCAGTCGTCGCAGATTGTAGCACCCCAGCCACACATCGCTGTTGGCTTGGTCGACATGGCAGTCGATGGCTTTGTAGGACACCGAGTCCAACTCATAGCACAAGGCAAAGGCGCCACGGCCCAGCTCTTTGAGCCCAGTGCCCAGGGAAACCCATCGCAAGTTCTTGCAACCACGGCAGATACCACTCCCGACATACCTCATGTTCACCCCGGTTGTGAAGCTTCGCACATAGGAGTTGTTGCGCAGCAAACCGCCCTTGGCCGAGACCAGGGCATAGCGGACGCCCTTGTTGCGCACCCACTCCGGGAAGCGGATGTCGACCAAGGTGTCGGCAAGGATTTCGACAGTCTCAACTTCGGCCTGGCGCAGCTGGGCATCAACCACACGGCAATGGAACCTGCAGCCAGACTCCTGCACCGCAAAAGTCTGGGCCCACATGGCGCACCAGCACAAGCTGAAAAAGCCGAATAATAAGAGCCGTTTTGTCATCATTCTTGCAAACATTTGGGAATGCAAAGTTACAAAATTTTATCTGAATAGAATAAAAATTCTTATCTTTGCATCATGAAAGCACCACAGGACACAACCTCTTCTGATTTCATTTTCAATGGAGAAGCGAATGAAAGCTGGGATTTCTCGGACCACAAAGAAATTGCCAGCCGGGGGTTTAATGTGCTTTTTTCGGCCACCCACAAGGGCTGCCGATACCTGCTGAAGGGGCTGAAATCGGAATACCGCGAATCGGAAATCTACCAGCTGCAGATGCTGAAAGAATACCGCCTGGGAAAAAGCTTGAAACACGAGCATATCTGCCAGACCTACTCCATTGCCGAGGATGCCGTTGCGGGACGATGCATAGTGATGGAATATGTGGAGGGCTGCAACCTAAAACAGTGGCTAGAGCAGCATCCTTCGGCAGCACTGCGCCACAAGGTGTTCGGCGAGATACTCTCAGCACTGGACTACTGCCACAAGAAACAGATAACGCACTGCGACATCAAGCCCAGCAACATCATGGTGACAAGCTCGGGCAACGACGTGAAACTGATAGACTTCGGTCTGTCGGACAACGACAACTATCTCTTGCTCAAGCAGGCCGGCGGCACCAAGGGCTATATGGCTCCAGAGCAGGAGCAGTCCAAACCGACCACCGATGCCCGCACCGACATCTACGCCCTGGGCTGCCTGATGGGCGAGCTGTTCGCCCACAGATATTTTCTGCTGCGGAGAAGATGCCGGCAGACCGACCCTCGGCGTCGTCCGCAAAGTGTGAGGGAGGTTAAGCGGAAATACTTGGTATGGAGAAACTTGCCATGGATATTGGTAGGTTTGGCGTTGGCCGCCGGGGCTATAGCATTTGGCTTTCCACGTCCAACAGCACCCGAAGAAAAGATTGTCACCACCCAGGTGGTTGTCCACGACACCATCCCAGTCGTCCAGGAAGTGACTGACACCGAGGAAGTTGCCGTTGAGAAAGCACCCAGCTACGACGACTTTGAGCAAGCATTATGGCGAGGACTGGAGGAGATTTACCGGACCGAGACCGAGCACTGCCTGAGCTCCGAGACCTACAACTACGACATTGAATCTGAACTGCGCAGGCGCTGCTCTATGGTGGTAAACAACCTGGTATCCCAAGCGCCCAAGCAGTTCCGCGAGATGCTACAAAAGGATGCTGCGACTTTTGAGACGAAGTTGAAAGCCACCTACCGCGAACCCCTCTACGAATGCCGCCTAGCCATCGCCAAGCGAAACAGATAACCCGCATCCTCTGCCACACAAGCAAACTGCTGTTCGCCAGGTTTGGAACTAGAATCGCAGCCTAGCAAAATAGAATATACGCCAGCGAGCCGCAGCTGATCACCAGCCACAGGAGCACGCCCTGCACCAAAGGCTTCAGTCCCACAGCCTTCAGCGTCTCGCGGGTGAGGCCCGCGCCAATGAAGAAGAGCGACAGGGTGATCAGGTGTTTGGCCAAGCGGGATATGCCACCGCCAAGCGCCACACCCCATTCAAAACGGCTCAGCACAAAGGTATTGAGCAAGATGGCCACGATAAACCACAGGATAAACGTGGGCACTGCCTTATACCAAGGTGCGGCTTTGCCTTCGGCTCCGGCCAACTTCTTGCGGAAGAAGAAAGGCGTGACCAATGCCACCACCACAATCCACAGCGCGCGGGTGAGTTTGACCGTGGTGGCCACGGCCTGTGCTTCATCGCCGTAGGCGCCGCCAGCACCCACCACCGACGAGGTATCGTGGATGGCTATGGCAGCCCAAGTGCCGAACTGCTGCTGCGTCATATCCAGCGCATGGCCGATAGGCGGAAAGATAAAGAGGGCTATCGCGTTGAGGATGAACACCACACCCAGCGCCACCGACATCGACTCGGCCTTGGCCTTGATCACCGGGCCTACCGCAGCAATGGCACTGCCGCCACAGATAGCCGTGCCGGACGAAATCAGGTAAGACGTCTGCCAATCCACGCCCAGCAATTTCCGTCCAATCAGCGTGCCGATGGCCAGCGTGCCGAAAACCGACACAATAGTAATCAGCATACCCTCCGAACCCGAAGCCACGGCTGACTGCAGCGTCATGCCGAAACCCAGACCGATGACAGAATATTGCAACAGCTTTTTCGACATTGTCTTATTGAAATCGGGAAAAGCCTTGCCAAATACCAGGGCAAAGACCAAGCCCAGCAGCAAAGCGATGGGAGAGCTGACCCATGAGCCCAGCCAACCGAGACTGCCAAGGTCAAAAAGATGAATATCCTGACAAAATCCGAGCAGCAGGGATAATCCTAAAACTGAAACTAAAACAATGTATATAATACTATTACGCTTCATTTGCACAGTTCAATTATGTTAAAATTACGATGCAAAGATACAAAAAGTTGACAAAACACACACAACCGAATTCCAATTTTAACAAATATAGGTAGCCTTTAGTGAATGCCTGTTGCACCGGAATTGTAATCCGCCGCTCAACAATCCAGCCACACTCCCTTACACGTTGCACTTGTAACTAGAATTTAGAAATAGTCAAATGATTAGAGTTAGGTGTGTCGGTTGGCACACTTTTTTTTATGTCTTTTTAAAAACATGTCCAAAACATGTCCAAATTTGAGAATTGTACTTAAAAGAAAAATTGCAAGTAGTTTATTTTTAACTACTTGCAATTTACTTTTGGTGCCCGGAACAGGACTTGAACCTGCACTCCTTTCGGAACACGCACCTGAAACGTGCGCGTCTACCAATTCCGCCACCCGGGCATCTGGTAGAGTTCCTTTCTATCGGAACTTGTTTTTATAAAAAAAGCAACTCTTGCGTTGCTTTCTTTGTGCCCAGGACAAGACTTGAACTTGCACCGCCCTACGGCGACTACCCCCTCAAAGTAGCGTGTCTACCAATTCCACCACCTGGGCAAGGGATTGTTGCTTTCTCTCTTTCAAAGCGGGTGCAAAATTACAAACTTTTTTTGACATACACAAATTTTTCTTTATCTTTTTTTGAATTATTTTTATAGTACACTGATAAACAACTATTTTAGAAACGATAATTTTTATCTATTCCGACACCAAACATCCCGCAAAACAGCTTTCTTCGGACCCATTTTTACGAAAATTCGTCCTTTTTGAATCAACAGTAAACAAAGAAATGGGGCAACATTACGCTACCCCATTAAATATCAAACATTTACTGCCATTATCCTGAGAATGGATTAGTTTCGGTCAGATATCTAATCCAACATCTACTGGACTATTCATCAATATCTTCCTCCTCTTCGTCGGCAGAGCTGCCGCCAAAACCAGAAAGGAAGTTCTGAACCTCGGAACGCGAGTTGACCAGCGAATAGCTGAAGCCATCAACACTGCGCTTGTCCTTCTTGATAGACAGTATCTTATCATTCCACTCGCCCACACTGCTGGAGATACTCAGATGATGCGACTTGTACTCATACTTGAAGTAGTACCAGTGGTCATTGGCTGCCTGCAGGTAGAGGACAAGATAGGTTTCGATACCTTTCTTGAAGAGCTGGGCACGCACCTTCATGTTGACATGGAGCTGCTGTTTGCCCACATTGCAGAGGGCGGCGGTGCCGCTAGCGTGGTAGCCCTGGAGTGCGGAATACTCCCAGCGCAGGTTTTCGAGCATGATAGTATTGTCGAGGAATCCATTCAGTTTGTCGAAAGCGCCCTGGCTGCGATAAGTCTGGTAGGCCAACTCGCCATCGGGGTCGCCCATATTGAAGAGCAAGGCACGCTCCAGCAAATCGTTGTCGCGGTCGGCAGCAGAGGGGCGCAGATCGGCTTCAATCTGCTTGGCCATCTGTGCAATCACACCCGCATCAATGGGCAAGGTGATACCGAAGACGGTGTTCATCAGGAACTCACTCTCCTCGTTAGGATTGAAATAGACGGTGCCGTAGGAATTAATCTTGACCGGGCCGTCCTCAAGACCGAAGGTGATGGGGCCTTCGCCTTCCACCACACAGCTCTCGGTGTTCATCTTCAGGAAGCGGTCGACATACTCATTGTCATCCAGCTTCTCCTGCGAGGTTAATATATATGTATTAGAAGCGGCATCGTAGTTGAGCAAACCGTAGCTGCTCATGAGGTCGGAACCAGACTGGTTGCGCATCAAGAATCCGGACTCGGGCTTGAGACCCATCTGACTCATACGCAGCGATGCGCTGATGGGCTGACCCTTCCAGTCAACAGGATTTTCTGGCACTTCCACACGGATATCAGCCGGGTCGAGATAGTTGGCATAGGCCAGCAGACCGAGCTGAGCAACCGGAGCGCACTTGTGGAGGAGGCGGACGCCACCATCGAAGTAGAAGTCGCGGTGCTGGGCATCAACCTTAACCTTGCCGGCAAAGCCGAAGGCCTCGTTGAGGGTGAAGTTAGCGGTGTCGCCAATCACGCCATTTGCCACACTAACACCTTGTGCGTCAGGAGAAATTTCAGTCATATAGACAGGCTGTTTCTTCTCGTCCTCGCTCACATAGTCAATGGTACCCTTGCCGCTATACTGCTGGCCATTCTTGACCACAAGGTCGCAATTGTAAAAGAGATGGAAACAGCTGTCGCGCGGGAAGAGGAGCTGGCCGCCCTTGATGAGCGACATCTCGCCACCCTTCGACAAATGCAGCGAATCGCCTGCGGGAGCAATCAACGCATCAGCAATAGGCAGAGCATAGACATTGTGGTTGGAAAGTTCCAGATTATCATACTGATAGGTGCTGTTGATGGCGCAGAAGCGGATATCCTTCAGCTTGGGATCAGTGCTCTCAAATCTAGCACCCGGCATCTTATTCAGGCGTTTGGCACGTTCACGCAAGGTGAGCGCATCGGTACCGTTGGTTTCCATACTCTTGCTGTTGTCGAGCTGGAGGAATTTGTGGTCCCAATTCCAAGTATACTGGTCAACCCAAGCGGCATAGCCCATGGCGGGGAGCAAAGTGCGGACAAGGGTATCGTTGGTGGTGAACTGGCCTGTATGTTCCTCATAGTCAACATGCGAGCGCATATTCTGAGCCGAGAAGGCCTCGTTGTTATACTTGGTGGACTTCAGCGAGAAGTCGGTGTTGGCGGCATTCATCTCCAACGTCTTCAGTTCGAAGCGCTTGGACTTGAGTGTGCCCTCATACAGGGTGGCCGTACCATAGCCCGTAGCGCCCTTGGGCTGCAGGGTGACGCGACCAGCCAACTGCGTGACGCCGTGGTACATCTGGAACTGCGATCCGCCACGCAACTGCGACACGGTCATGGAATCCTGGTAAGGATACCAGCGCATGAGGGTCTTGCCATTGCGGACATCGGGAAAGTCCTGTTCTTCTTTGACATAGAAAGTGTCGGTCTGCGCCATCATCGAATCCGGCATGAAGAGGTATTTGTCGGTCTTGGCCGTAGAGGTCAGATACTCCAGCGTACCCTGACCACGCAAACCGCGATAGCTCAGGTCTATTTCTTTATAATACTGACCCTTGCCGCCATAGGCCGGATAGCCGCCGGATGGCACTTTGTGCTTGAAGCCGAGCGAATAGTCGCGCTGCACTTTCAGCGGTTCCTCGATGTCGGGGAAGATGCCAGCCGAAGTCAGCTGACCAACAAACTCCAGGCTGTCGGTCTTGAAGTCGGTGAGCTGCTTGATAACAAAAGGATAGAGCGAATAGTAGAAGCGGTCGCGGTTGTAGACACCATTGAAGATGAAATTGCGGTCGTAATACACATAGCTGGGTTTCACCGAGTTGAAGATAGGATAGTCTTTATTCTTCTTCAAACCGCAATGGTTGTCGGACTTGTCGACCTGGATATCGCCCACCAGGTTGTAGAGCGGTGTGCGAACCATCTGCAGCTTGGAAGTATCTTGGAAATTAGCCACATAGAATCGCACCGAGTCAATCTGTGGGAGGTCGAATTTGAAATCTTCATAATAGAAGGTAGCGTTGGTGACATTCATCTCAAAGCGGCCCACATTGATGAAACCGCTGAAATCGATGTCGCGGTTTTTCTTCACCACGATATCGCCACCATAAGGTTTGACCACCACCAGCTGGCTGTCGCTGACCACGAATTTCTCAATGCCGTGGATATTCAAATCCAGGGTGCTGAGGTTCAGCTCGGCGTTGTTCTGCTTGGTTTCGCTTTGCAGGGTAAGTGCGTCATAGTCATGACCTTGCTGCTTAACGATAGCCTTATAGAAGCCAATCAGTTTGTCGTGGACATGCACGCGCTTATGACCCTCATCATAAGACACAAGGCCTTGTTTCGACAAGCCGTGAATCATCAGCTTGGTCTGGCCCTCGTCCATGCGGATAGCATTCTGGAAAGCCACCAGCGGGAAATCCTGCTTCATGTCGTGGGCTTTCATATATTTATACACTCGCACCACGGGGCTCACCTCCTCAATACCTTGCACCTCAATGCTTTTCTGCAAGGAATAGAAGCGGTTGGACTCAAAGGTGACAAAAGTCTGGGTGCTGGCCTGGGCCACCATGTTGAACTCAATTATGTCTTTCTGCATCAGCCAGTTGATGTTCTCGCAATAGATGTCGAGCTGGTGATAGCTGTCGGTATAAGGGCTGTAGTAGTTGCGCTTGGTGCTGTTGATAAGATTAACGCGCTGGTCTTCAGCCGTGTAGCGAATGAGCACACCGGCGTTGCAGATAGAATCGTCGCCAATATAAATCTTCACCGAGGCACGCTCAGAAGTGAGCATGTGGGGCAGCACGGCAAACTTGGTGGAGCTGGCCACCAGGAAGCGCTTGCCGTTGCGATAGAAAATCATGGAGGCCGGATGTTGCTCATCATTGGTGACGAAACGCGGACCGTACATCATAAAATTGCCCTCAAAGTCCACACCCGGCAGCACATCCTTGAGCTGGAAGTCTTTCTGATAGGAGCGGAACTTGGGGAAGGTATATTTGTCGTCTTCCATCTTGTTGGTGAGGGCATCCTCAACCATGCCCTTGATGGGGGTCTTGAAGTAGTTGGTATTGACAAACGTAACCGAGTCGGCCGAGAATTTGGGCAGCTTGCAGGGCACGGAATAGACGTCGAGGTCGGCATAGCACACGCCGGCGCCCACACCGCAACGCTCCCAGGTGAGGCGGCCGCCTTTACCCTCCCAAGTCTCTGTAAGATAGTAATATTCGCCAGTAGTGCCATGAATGGTGTTCTCATCGGCATGGGCTGTAAGTCCGGAAACATAGGTGAGCTCCACCGCCCCCTTGAACTTCACGCGGATGTCGTTCTTGAGCACCTCGAAGGAGTAGACCGCACCCGGCTGAGCACGCCAGATAGAAGATTTGGACCTGAACATCGTACGATCCTTCAACAGATTGTCCGACAGTTCAATAAACCCTTGCATCTCCTTCTTCTTGTTGGTCATAGTCATGATGGCCGACATGGCACTAAGCCATTCGTCAAAAACGGAAGACGACACCTTGGCCGAGCTGTAGGCCATCAGCGTGTTGGAAAGGTCAACATAGTCTGGCGTGGCCTCCAACTTAGTCTTGCGGGCAGTGTTGTACAAGTCGGTCACCTGCTGCTGATGCTTGTCGTCCAAATTGTTATACACGGCAGAAAACTGCTCTACAAACTTGGCATTTTCGGCAATTTTCGCCTTGTCGGTAGTCTTGCCAAGCACATAGCGGCCCAGCTGAACCGGCAGCGAGTCGACCTCGAACACAGCCTTAGATTTGGTGGGACGTGCCTGAGCCTGAGCTTGTTGGCTCAGCCCCACGAATGCCACCATCATTATGAAAAACAAAAAGAAACGTTTCATATTGTATTATATTAATAAAATGCAAAATTACACTTTTTATATCACATAGATAACGGCCTTTCGGATTTTTTATTATACAACAATTGTTGATAATGGCAAACCCCACCGCGGAGAAGACCCAGCGAAGACCCGCTGAAGACCCGCTGCAAGCCCGCTCCCTAGGCCGGAATCCAGGCCGGAATCTGGGCAAATCCGCACCAGGGCTTCTTGAACTCCACAATTTGCCCTGGCCGCACCGCCTCTACGGCAAAATCCGCAGCCAACCGGCCGCAAGAAACACAACAAAACCAGCGCATTACCCACGACGATTGAAAACTTTAACATTTAAATACCTATTATTACAATAATATTTTGTAACTTTGCAACCGATTTATGAAACAGTCCGATGACTCTAACCGCATATCGCACACCCTCTTGCACAAGGCAATGCCCTTGGCCACGCAACGCGAGAGCGGCAGCCTCAAGACTCCGATACTAATCATCTAACACCCCCGACAAATCCATCATGCGTCTATTCTTAACCAACGATACAACAGGCCCTTATGCCACCCTATCAGCCGAAGAGTCAAAGCATTGCGTGCGTGTGCTACGCATGACCACGGGCGACGAACTCTGGGTTACTTCCGGCGATGGAGTCATGTGCCGTGCCCGGGTGAGCGACCCCGACGACAAGGCCTGCGAAGTGGAAATCGTGGAGCGGATGGCCGACTATCAGCGCCGCCCCTTCCACCTACATCTGGCCGTAGCCCCCACCAAGAACACCGCCCGGCTGGAATGGCTGGTGGAGAAGGCTGTGGAGATTGGCGTGGACCGCATCACGCCAGTCATCTGCGACCACTCGGAGCGTGGAAATCAAAAGATTGACCGACTGGAGAAGATAGCCCTCAGCGCCATGAAGCAGTCGCTCAAAGCCCTCAAACCCGAGATCGACCAACCCATAAAACTCATTGATTTCATCAAAGATCAGCAGGATTCCGCAGCCACCAAACTGGTCTGCTACTGCTCTGGCGACGAGCGACATACAATCCACGAGCTCTACCAAGCCGGACAAGACGCACTGGTGCTCATCGGCCCCGAGGGCGATTTCAGCACCAAGGAAATCGAAACCGCTCTGCAGACCGGCTTCCTCCCCGTGACGCTGGGCAGCTGCCGCCTCCGCACCGAGACCGCCGGCCTCTATGCCGTCACCGCTCTTAACTTCTTAAACGACTTTTAATTATGCGCAAACTATATTTGCTGATTTTCATCCTGCTCTTTGGCAGCCTCCATGCCCAGACTCCTATCGCCTTGCTCAAATACGGCGGCGGCGGAGACTGGTATGCCAACCCCACCTCGCTGACCAACCTCATAGCCTTCTGTAACGCCGATGCGCAAATGAACCTGGCCAAGGACTATGCCGTGGTGGATGTAGGCAGTTCGGAACTATTCAACTATCCTTTTGTGCACATGACCGGCCACGGCAACGTGGTGTTTTCAAACCAGGAAGCCCAAAACCTCCGCAAATACCTGATTGCCGGAGGCTTCCTGCACATCGACGACAACTATGGCATCAAGGAATTTGTCATCCCGGCCATGAAGAAAGTGTTCCCCGAGCTAGACTTTGTAGAGCTGCCTTTCTCCCACCCCATCTACCACCAAAAGTATCAGTTCCCTAACGGCCTGCCAAAAATCCACGAGCACGACAATCTGCCGCCCCGCGGCTACGGCCTTGTGTGGGAAGGAAGGCTGGTATGCTTCTTCAGCTGGGAATGCGACCTGGGCGACGGCTGGGAAGACCAAGATGTGCACAACGACAGCCAGGCCACCCGCCAGCGTGCCTTCCAAATGGGCGAGAACATACTCCAATACGTCTTCACCAACTAAAGCCCTCTTGCCTGCCACACCGTGAGTCTGTCCCCAAAAGTTCCTCACTTTGAGGGCTTTGGTTGCTTGCGAATGTTAAATGTAAAATTTGCAGAAAAGGTTGCACCCCGACACGGAATAAGGGCGTTATTGGATATGAAAAGAATATGGTTGTTCAGCTTAGTATGTATGCTGCTGTTCCCCTTCGTGGGATGCAATCAACAAAAATCGTTATCTTCATCAGAAGACCATGTTGGATTGGTTCCGGCTAAATCTGGTGTGAAATATGGGTATATCGACACAACGGGAACGATTGTGATTAATCATCAGTTTGATGGTGCTTATTTCTTCTCGGAAGGGTTGGCTGCTGTGAAGATTGGTGGTGAATGGGGATATATCGACAAGACAGGAAAGACTGTGATTGATCCTCAGTTTGATGAGGTTAAGGACTTCTCGGAAGGATTGGCTCGTGTGAAGATGGATGGGAGATGGGGATTTATCAACAAAAGGGGAAGTTTTGTAACTAAGCTTCAGTTTGAGTTTGCTGGTGACTTCTCGGAAGGGTTGGCTGTTGTGAATATTATTGGTGGGAGATGGGGATTTATCAACAAAAGGGGAAGTTTTGTGATTAAGCCCCAGTTTGATGAAGCTTGGGGATTTTCGGAAGGACTGGCGCTAGTGGAGATTGGCAAAAAAAAGGGATATGTTGACAAGACGGGAAAGATTGTGATCAAGCCCCAGTTTGATGAGGCTTGGGGATTTTCGGAAGGACTGGCGCTAGTGGAGATTGGTGAAAAACTGGGATATGTTGACAAGACGGGAAAGATTGTGATCAAGCCTCAATTTGTTTTGGCCAACTGCTTCTCGGGAGGGTTGGCTAGTGTGATGGATGGTGGAATATTTGGATATGTCGATAAAACGGGAAAGGTTGTGTTTGATTCTCAGTTTGATATTACTTGTGACTTCTCGGAAGGGTTGGCTGCTGTGATGGTTGGTGAGAGATGGGGATATATCGACAAGACGGGAAAGGTTGTGATTGACCCTCAATTTGATGAGGCTGGCGACTTCTCGGAAGGGCTGGCTCGTGTGAGAATTGATGATAAATTGGGATATATCGACAAGACGGGAAAGATTGTGATTAAGCCTCAGTTTGATGTGGCTAGCCTCTTCTGGGAAGGGTTGGCCAGTGTGAGGGTTGGTGAAAAATCTGGATATGTCAACAAAACGGGAAAGATTGTATATTTGGAACCGTAAGCGATAGTAAATCACACTTCACCCCAAAATGTTATTTGCAATAAAAAGTGAGTTTTAAGCCCCCACCTAGCCGAGAAAAAACACCATGGTGTGGACTTTGCTATGGAGAGGATAAATACTGAATATCTTATGATTAGAAAAAATGGCTCTAGCGAATTATCAACTGGAATTTCAGATTTTCACAAAGGTAATCGCAGCCATTTCACCCCCCTAGCTCCGCCCTTCCCCCGTTCCTTACCCTATATTTATTCCTTATTTATACTATATTTTTCCTATATATAATAGAATAAATATAGTATAACTATAGTATAAATAAGGTAAAACTAGCGAAGTTAGGGCGAAGGCTGGCACAATGGTCACTCTGGCATTTGCATAAAGAGAAGCTGCTTGCTTAAACCAAACAAGAGCCAAAAACAAGTGCGGCGACCCCACGGTCGCCGCACTTCTAAATCTTATACACGAAAAATCGCTATATATGCTGATGCTCAGCCAATAACTTACCAGCGACCAGGGAGGTTCGACACCACACCTAGCAAATCATGCCCGAGGCCACTACGAGATGGGCATCGTTGTCGTAGATGGTGGCATACTGGCCGGCGGCTATACCTTGGACGCGTTTGTCAGAGACAATACGGTGGCCTTCAGGTGTTTTAGCGAGGTGACCCTGGAAAAACTCAGGGGTGTGGCGAATCTTGAATTTGACATCAATGGTTTCGCCCTCTTCCAGCCGTCCGCCCCAGATATCTTTGCTCAGACAGTTGAAACCGAGGAGGTTGATATCGGTACCATACTGGGTGGCGGGGTCGTAGCCCTGCGACACATAGAGCACATTCTCCTCGATATCTTTCTTCACCACAAACCAGGGGCCGCCGCCCAAGAAGAGTCCTTTGCGCTGTCCGATGGTGTGGAACCAGTAGCCTTTGTGTGTGCCCAGGATTTTGCCAGTTTCAAGCTCTACAATCTTGCCTTCACGCTCACCAAGATAGCGGCGGATGAAGTCGTTGTAGTTGATTTTGCCCAGGAAGCAGATGCCCTGCGAGTCTTTGCGGTCGGCGCTGGGAAGTTTGGCCAGGTGGGCTATGTCGCGCACCTCGCTCTTCATCATGTGGCCGATGGGGAACATGAGCTTGCTAATCTGCTGCGAGCTGAGCTGCGAGAGGAAGTCGGTCTGGTCCTTGATAGGGTCTTTGGCTGTGGCCAGAAACTGCACACCATCCACGATATCGGTGGTGGCATAATGGCCTGTGGCAATGCGGTCGTAGTCGTGGCCGCGACGCTGCTCAAAAGCGCCAAACTTGATGAGCTTGTTGCACATTACGTCGGGATTGGGAGTCAATCCTTTACGCACAGACTCAATAGTATAGGACACCACATTGTCCCAATATTCCTTATGGAGGTTGACTTCCTCAAAGCGACAGCCGTATTTGCGGGCGATATAGGAGGTGATTTCAATATCTTCCTCGGCAGGGCAATCGATATAGCCCTCCTCGTCCTCCATGCCAATGCGGATGTAGAAGATGTCTGGATTGTAGCCCTGCTCCTTAAGCAGATGCACCACCACCGAGCTGTCGACGCCTCCAGAGACTAATGCTGCTATATTCATAATATATAAGGTTTTTTATTTTGCACTTTTGCCTCCCGCACTATCGGGGGCAACCATAATGATTCTGACGGCAGCTAATATAAGCACTATGCCAACAGACAACGCCACCGAGAAGCTCTCGCCAAAGAGTCCAATGCCGATGAGCACGGCGGTAAGCGGCTCCAACGCTCCTAGGATAGCCGTGGTAGTGGACCCCACCAGCTTGGCGGCATAGACCATGAGCACCAAGGCCAAAATGGCAGGCACCAAGGCCAGCCAACCGACGAAGAACCAACTGCGTGGCGAAGGTGGCATCATGAGGCCCTCGCCCGACACAAAGGAGTAGACCAACATGGCTAAAGCGCAATAAAAGAGCACGAAGAAGTTGATTTTGAACGACGATAGACTCAGCTGCGAACGGTTGACCACAATGATGTAAAGAGCATAGGACAAAGCCGACAGCAACACCAGCACCACGCCCGACAAAGACAGGGTGGCTGTGCCGTCGCCCCAATAAAGCAATCCTACGCCTACAACCGACAAGGCTATGGCCAGTATTGTGGGCCATCCTGCACGCTCATGAAAGAACACGGCCATGATTACTGCCGTCATGACAGGATAGGTGAACAGAATTGTGGAAGCCACACCCGCATCCATGAGATGGAAGCTGAGGTAGAGTGTGAGCGACGAGACGGCAAACAGGATACCCAGCAAGGATAGGAAGCCGAACTCGCGACCACTGACTTTTAGCGGCTCAATCCTGCTACCCTTGATAGGCAAGGCACGAAAGAGGACAACCAGGGCCATGATAACCCAAGCAAGACCAAAGCGATAGAAGAGCACACTGCCGGTGTTCATTCCCTCAGCATAGAGGTTAAGCGCACCGAAGGGGTTGGTGCCATAGCAGACGGCGGCCAAGATACCGCACATAGTGCCAAAGAGTTTAGACGACTTTTTGATTGTGGCCATTATAAATTGGGGTTTGTAGTTGGGGGAGATGGATGTTGATGATGTTGGAAGGATTTTTTGAGTGTTTATAACGTTGAACATTAATATGCCGAAACCGTGGCGGAGCGAGCACGCACAAGAGAATGCTTAGACTGGATGATGGATAAAAAAGTGAGGAGTGAACAGGGAACTGAGTATGGACACATCAGCACACCATTCACACCTCACCTATCGCAAATTCATTGTTCAATCGGGAAGGTGAAAGATGGGCAGCACGCTGGACACCTCGCCATTGGACGAGACCGAGTTTGCCGTCTCTGACTCGGATGAAGACTGCGTCTGATAGACACTGTCGCCCATCACCTTAACTGCATCCATCTGCTCAACAATGGCAGCGCCATTCTCTTGGTGGCGGAGCAGGTTGTGGATATGACGGATACGTTCGGAACGGTCAGACACCATGCCGCCCATGCTCTGGGAGGTGGGCATGGCCACGGTCTCTGGCTGTACGATACGACGGGGCTCACTTCTAGGCGTAGCATAGACGGGCTCACTGCGGGTTTCAACCGGGTCGGACTGGGCCGGACGAGTGAGAATGCGAACTTCATCCTCAACCTTCTTAGCCTCGGGCTGAACCGCAGTGGGTGTGGTGGGAGCCACATCTTCCAACATAATCACGCGGGGCTTCGGTGTCTCGTCAACAGGAGCAGTGGGAGTCTGAGGCACTTGTGCATGAGCCGCAGCGGTGTCCTCAACCTTGACCTCAGCCTTAGGCACGAAGGGATTATCCGTCAAGCGAGGCGCCGTAGAGTCTGCCGGGCGGATGAATGGGTCGGTCTTAGGTTTGTCAGAGGGCTTAGTGTCCTTGGGCTCATCGGGAGGGAGAATATGCGTGGTGGGGACGAGCGGTTCACGCTGTTCGAAACCAGTGGCGATAAGCGTGATCTTGACCTTGGAGCCGAGGGAATCGTCGGTGCCGGCACCCCAGATAACGTTAGTGTCGGGACCGCCGGTCTTCTCCTTCAGGTACTCAGTGATGGTGCTCATCTCATCCATGGTGATCTCGCTGTCGGAACTCCAGGAGATGTAGAGCAGCACATCCTTAGCGCCAGCGATATCGTTGTCGTTGAGGAGCACCGAGGTGGTTGCCTGCTCGATGGCCTGCATGGCGCGGTTCTCGCCCTCGCCCTCGCCCACACCCATCAGGGCGGTGCCACTGTTGGACATGACGGTGTTGACATCGCAGAAGTCGATGTTGACGTACGCGTTGAGCGTAATGATTTCGGCAATACCCTTGACTGCAGTCAGCAACACGTCGTTAGCCATAGAGAACGCATCGGTGAATCCCAGGTTGCCATAGGCACGCAGCTTCTCGTTATTGATAATCAGGATAGAGTCGGTATACTTCTTCAGTTCCTCAATGCCTTCGATGGCCTGCTGGAAACGGCGCGAGCCTTCCATCTCGAAGGGAGTGGTGACAACTGCCACGACCAAAATCTTGTCGGGATCGTCTTCGTCGCAGTCCTCCAGCTTAATCTCCTTGGCAATGCGGGCAATGACAGGAGCGGCGCCCGTGCCGGTACCGCCACCCATGCCTGCGGTGATGAAAATCATCTTAGTGTTCTGGGCGAAAAGATCCTTGATCTCGTCGGCCTTGGCTTCGGCCGCACGGCGACCCTTCTGAGGCTTGCCGCCGACGCCCAAACCATCGCGGCCGAGCACCAGCTTGGCGGGCACAGGGCTTGCGGCCAGGGCCTTCATGTCGGTATTAGCCACGATGAAGTCAACGCCGGAGATACCCCTGTTGAACATGTGGTTAACCGCATTACCGCCGCCGCCACCAACACCGATGACCTTGATATATGAAGACTGATTCAGAGGGGAATCAAAATAAATTTCGGGTTCGTCCATAAGTCCTTATATCGTTAAAAGATTAATATTTATATAATTGCAAAGAATTCTCTAAATTGTTTTAATTTGTAAAATTACACATTTTCTTCCACATACAGAACATGTAGGCAGACGAATTATCAACAGGTTATGAACAATTACTCGTCGAGGTTGGGGTCTGAGAGGATTTCTTTGAACCAAGCCGACAGTCTTCCGCCAAGTCCGTCGCCGGGTTTTTTCTTTGCCTTGGCGGCCTTTTTGGAGCGCCTGGTCGTTTCGGCTGGCTCTTCGGCTGCAGGCTCTTCTTCTACCACATTTTCCTCTTTTTCTGCCACTTCGGGCTGCGAAGCGGGCTGTTCCTTGGCCTGGTTTTCTGCGGCCAGCGCCTCAGCTTCGCTCTCCTCTTCCAAGAGACCGTAGATCACCAAACCAATACCGGTGGCATACATAGGATGGCTGAGGTCCTCAAAGGTAATGCTGGACTGGAGATCAAGATGTTCGTCGGGAGTACCGATACGAGAATCAATACCCACAACAAGCTCGGCAAAATCCTTGCATCCCTGCACCTTGGACCCACCACCCGTGAGCACCACGCCGGCAATAAGCTTGTCTTTATAGGTAGAGAGTTCTAGGATATACTGCACCTGCTCCAGAAGCATTTCCATACGGGCTTTGATGATGCCGGCAAGGGTCTTGACGCTAATCTCGCGAGGCCCTTGGTCGCGGATACCGGGAATGGAGATGATGTCGTCCTGATTGACGGTTGTGGGCAGGCACGAGCCGAATTTAACCTTGAGGGTCTCGGCCTGATGGCGAAGGATTTTGCAGGCCACCTTGATGTCGTTGGTGAACGCATTGCCAGCCAGAGGCAGGACGGAGGTATAGCGGATGATACCCTCATGGAAGACTGCGATGTCGGTAGTGCCGCCGCCAATGTCCACGAGAGCCACGCCGGCATCCTTGTCGCGGTCGTCCAGCACGGCGTATGCCGAAGCAATAGGCTCAAGCACCACGCCCTTGATCTTAAGGCCTGCCTCAAGCACCGCATCGCGGATGTTGCGGATGTCGGATGCATGACCCGTCACCACATGGAAATTGGCAGTGAGGCGCTTGCCATTGACTCCTACAGGGTCGATGTCCACGCCCAACGGCTCGCCATCCACCTCGTAGTCCTGGGGGAAGACATGGATGATTTCCTCACCCGGGCTGAGCATAACGCGACGCTGGTCGGCAATCAGGCGCTCCACATCGGAGCGTTCAATACGGCGGTGATCGTCGGGAATCATCACGCTGCCCTGGTTCGGACGGCTGTTGATGTGCTGGCCGGCGATACCCACATACACCTCCTCAACCTCATATTTTGCCATGTCGGAGGCATCGTCAACGGCATGACGGATAGAGTTGGCCGTGGCAAGAATGTTGCGCACAACGCCATGCTCGATGCCGACCGAGTCGGACTTGCCGAAGCCGACAATGCGTATTTTATTGTTTGGGGCACGCTCGCCAATGAAACAGGCGATTTTAGTGGTGCCAATGTCTAGGCCTACGATGTACTTATTCATGATGTATTTTTTTTAGTTATTATCTTTTTGTACAAACAATCTGTCCGCGATATTTGACGCTCACCTGCCGATAGGTATCCCAACCAGCTTGCGAAAGACCGCGAGAATAAAGAGCCATGAGGTTGCGGAACTTGGCATCCAAATCCTGGTCGGAGCCCATCTGAACCACATGCGAACCCAGCTTGGGCGTGAGGTAGAGGTCGCCCTGGGGCGATCGATAGATCTGGTCGAACAAAGGGCGAAAGTCGGGATGCTGGTCGATATACATAGCCAGATTCCACACCTGCTTCAGCCATTTTCCCTTGGATGGCACAGAGCCGCTGGCCACGATTACATCGCAAGCACCCGCGCGACTCATGGGCAGACGATAGCCTTGGTCGTCGACATAGAATTCCTGCCCTTGGGCGCAGACGTGCATCACCGGACGGCGCTGCACGGCATACACCACCACAGCCCCGCCAATGGAGGTGGAAGCCTGGCAGTTGCGTAAGAAGGGCGACTTAGCGGCAGCTTGTTCCACCCGTTTGAGGTCTACGTCGCCCAGCCGTTGCCTGGAGATTTCGGGCATCTGATTGCGGACCAGCGCAGCCACCTGCCTGCACGACACCAACGTGTCGGCCTCACAATAATCTATCTCAACCCGGATATCCTTCACGAGCGACTGCCTGCGCCACACGTTGGCAGCCACCAGCAGTCCCACCAGGAGCATGACGGTGACGACGGAAATTACATTTCTACCTTTTCGAGTCATTGGTCTATCTGCTTTTGATGTTCTATGCTTTATTGTCTGGTTGATTCCTCAACCACCCATAAACCACTATGCGTATAATAAGTTCTGACTTGCTGATATATTCATCCAACACATATTATAAACCCTTGCGAAGTTCTGCTTCCAGCTGGGGGACCATGCGGTCGATATCACCAGCCCCCATAGTCACAACCACATCGGGGAAAAGCGCCGGAACGAGGTCCACCACCTGCTCGGCCTTGCAGAGATACTTGCACATACCCGGTATCTTATGCAGTAGCATCGACGAGTTAACACCTGAAATGGGTTGCTCTCGTGCGGGATAGATGGGCATGAGCACCACCTCGTCCAAAGTGGAGAGAACTTGGGCAAATTCGTCGGCGAAATCGCGGGTGCGAGTATAGAGATGTGGCTGAAAAACGCCCACAACACGTCGGCCCGGATAGAGATAACGCACACTCTGCAAGCACGCGGCAATTTCTTGAGGATGATGGGCATAGTCGTCAATCATCACCAGCTTGTCAGTTTTGATTCGATAGTCAAAACGGCGCAGCACACCCTCATAAGTGGCAAATCCCTGGCGCAACTCATCGTGGGTGACGCCCAATCGGAGCAGCACAGCGGCCGCGGCCACCGCATTCTCCACGTTGTACAGACTAGCATTGGGCAGACGCAAATCATAGATCACACCATCAGGTGTGCGGAGGTCAAAGAGAATATCACCTTTGTAATTGCGCACGTTCCAGGGGTAGTAGTCAGCCTCCATATCCTGAGCAGAATAAGTTGAGACATGAGACTCATAGCCGTGGTCATGGTGATGGTGATGAGAATCCTCTTGGCAGCCATCCAAGGGAAGACCAAGTTTGAGAATCAGAGAGCCCTGATGGTCGACCTGCGAGGCAAACTGACGGAAGGCCTCTATCACGTTCTCGTGAGTGCCATAGATATCCAAGTGGTCGGCATCAGTTGCCGTAATCACCGCGCTATAAGGATGGAGCTGCAGGAAGGAGCGGTCGTACTCGTCGGCCTCAACCACCACATAATCACTTTTGGTGTCAACCACCATATTGGAGTTGAAGTTCTTGGCAATACCACCCAAGAACGCGCTGCACCCCATAGGAGTGCGACTCATAACATGGGCCACGAGACTGGAGGTGGAGGTTTTGCCGTGGGTTCCGGCCACGGCTATGCACTTACGGCCACGCGTGAGTTCGCCCAGCACCTGGGACCGTTTCTGCATAAGAACGCCCTTGTTCACGAAATACTGGAATTCGGCCGTCTCGACAGGAACAGCCGGAGTATAGACAACAAGGTCGACCTCAGCGGGAATGAGCGAGGGGTCGTCGACATAATGCACACTGATGCCCTCGGCCACTAGTTGCCGGGTGAGGGGCGACTCGGTGCGGTCGTAGCCGCTCACCACATCGCCTCTCTGGTTGAAGAAACGAGCGATGGCGCTCATCCCTATTCCACCTATGCCAAGAAAGTAGTAGTTCATATCGTTCTGCTTGTTACAAGCTTCTGCCGTGCCAACGGTATCATCCGCCGACTAGCAGGAGCTATTTGTTCATAATCAACTTGTCAATCTGGTCAACAATCTTTTCTGCCGCATGAGGCGAAGCCATAGCACGGATGGCGGCACTCATCTGCTCCTGTCGGTCGGGATGGCGAAGCAAATCCAACGCAATTGGCAAGCCTTGCGCGGCGCATCTGTCGTCCTTGACAATCAATGCCGCTCCCTTTGCCACCAGCGCCATCGCATTCTTGGTCTGATGGTCCTCGGCCACGTTGGGCGAAGGGATGAGGATGACAGGCTTGCCAACGAGGCACAATTCGGAGATAGCGATAGCTCCTGCACGCGAGACAACTACGTCGGACGCAGCGTAGGCCAAATCCATACGGTTGATGAACTGGTGAACTTTGACCCAATCTTCCACTCCGGCCGCAGCCACAGCATTCTTTGCCTCCTCGTACATCCAACGACCTGTCTGCCAGATAATCTGGACATTGTTCTGTTGGAAGAACTGTAGGTTGGACAATATCATACGATTGATGCTACGAGCGCCAAGGCTTCCGCCAACCGAAAGAATCACAGGTTTTGACGAATCGACGCCAAATTGGTCGCACCCTTCCTGTCGAGTGGCACTCATTTGCTCAATATCGGCACGGACGGGATTGCCCGTATATACGATTTTATCGGCAGGGAAGAACCGATCCATTCCTTCGTAAGCCACACAGATGGTGGCAGCAGACTTAGCCAAGGTCTTATTGGTGAGTCCTGCATAGGAGTTCTGCTCCTGAAGGAGGGTGGTATAACCCATCTGCGAGGCCACCTTGAGAGTCGGCTCACTGGCAAAACCGCCCACGCCAATGACGATGTCGGGGTCAAACTGGCGGATGATATTACGCACCAGGTATCGGCTGCGCAATACTTTGTACGGCAGCTGGAGATTTTTGATGATGTTCTCCAGGGTGAGCTGACGCTGAAGACCCGCTATAGGCAGGCCTTTAATCTCGTATCCGGCAGCCGGCACCTTTTCCATCTCCATACGGCCTTCTGCACCGACAAAGAGTATCTCCGCGTCGGCATGACGAGCCTTGATAGCATTGGCTATTGCCACTGCGGGAAAAATGTGTCCGCCACTGCCTCCACCACTAACGATTGCTTTCATATCTAGATATATTTATTATCAATATTATTATTTATCCTGCTTGTTTGTTTTACTTTTCTGCGACTGCTTATTATCCACTTTGCTCATAAGCCCCGGTTCAGCGATTCTGTATGAGGCATAACTCATTTAACAACTTGTTCTTTATTTATTTCCTGCACTACATCTTGTGACTGGAGGGCGTCCTCCTCAGCCTGGGCCGCAAGTTGTTTTTTGTTATTATCGTGGGCAACAGACTGAATGACCATAAATCCAAAGCCCAAAAACAAATAAGCCGAACCACCATAGCTGATAAAAGGGAGTGTCTGACCTGTCACAGGCATCAGTCCTACCGCCACCGACATATTGACCATAGCCTGCAAGAAGATAAGCGTACCCAATCCGGCCACAACCAATCCTCCATAAGCACCAGAGCAACATGACGCAATGCTGATGCACCGATAAAAGAAGATTGCATACAGCAGAAACACAACAATTCCCCACAATAAGCCACCCTCTTCCAATATGATGGCAAAGATAAAGTCGTTGTGCGACTCGGTCATCAGTCGGCCATGAATCGTACTGCCGATACCCGCACCCGTCAGGCCTCCGCGAGCAATTGCCATACGAGCCATGTTTTCCTGGGTAAGCTGATCATAATCGTGGCTCAGCCAGGTCTGGAAACGATGACCCCACGTAGCAGAGCGTGCCACATCGGCATCAGCGCCGAAATGAATTAAAAGGATAATACCCAGCACACCCACTACTAACAAAACCGACAGATGTTTTAGCCAAAGACGATCGTTCACACCGCCGAAGAAAACCATGATGAAGCATGTCAGGAAAAGCAGTACAGCCGTTGAGAGGTTGGCACCCAGGATGAGAAAACACGGCAATGCTGGCACGATATATAGCATCATGAGTGCCTTGTTATTGATGATTTTGTCACGATACTTCACCACCACACTAGCCATATACATGATCACCAAAACTTTGGCAAACTCAGAAGGCTGGAACCGAACCCCCCAAAAATTGGCCCATCGCAGACCATGGGTAACAATCACATACACCAGCGATCCCAATGCCAAGACGTACAGCACCGAGGAAGACTTCTGGAACAAACGATAGTTAACTCGAGGAACAACGATAGCAAGGGCATAAGTAAGGACAACAAAGAACAGGTGCTTGAGGAATTCGTCGGTAGGTGTTGTACCATCCTTGCTGGCAGCAACAAGCCCCACGGTGGTATAGACCGATACAAGCGAGATGATGCTCAGCAGGAAGAGTACGACCCACAGCGGCTTATCTCCAGGAAGCAATACCCTTTTTTTCTTCATAGACGATTAGAGTTCGTTTACTTGATGACGGAATATGCGGCCAGCTGTCTCGTCGTCGAGTCCCTGAGGGGTGGCCGGAGAGAACACTACCTTGGCATTCTCCAAGGTGCTGTAGCAGGCCTGATGTTCGGCCGTAGCAATACTGTCGGCATCCTTGACCACGGGGATCACGGAGTCGAAGGCGGCATGTAGATCGGCGGTGTCGGCACCCACGCATATCAGCATGTGCACCTTGCGCAGGGCGAGGGCACGCAGACGCTGGTAGTCGGCCTGACTGTCGCCACCAAAGGCAATCCAGATGATGTTGCCTTCGGTGTTCTCAAGGGTGTACCAGGTGGCGTTGACGCTACGGGCGGCAGCGTCGTTAACAAATTCTTTGCCATAGATGCGGGCCACGTATTCCATGCGGTAGGAGGCTTCCTCCATGCGGGAGAAGCAGGAGCGCAGGCCGTTGTTGCGCATCTGACGGAGTTTGACTGAGTCGACAGCGGCCAGACCGTTGTGCACGCGGTCGCGACCCTGGGTTGCGAATAATTCTATGCTCATTATATCGAAGTTGTTTTTGACGGTGATTGTTATCTGAGTTTCAGTGTTACGATGCTGATGATGGCCAGCAGAATGCCGATGATGGCGAAACGTTGAACGATTTTGGCCTCGGGCACTCCCTTGCGCTGGAAGTGGTGATGGATGGGGGTCATGAGGAAAGGCCTCTTCTCCACCGGCACCAGTTGCCCGGCCGGCAGCTTGTGCCGGCGACGGTACCACTTGCAGCTCTGGGTCTGCCAGATGACCGAGAAGTCTTCGACCAGATAAATGCCGCAAAGCACAGGAAGGAGCAGCTCTTTGCGAATCAGCAAGGCGAAAACGGCGATGATGCCGCCCAAGGCCAGCGAACCGGTGTCGCCCATGAACACTTCGGCCGGGAAGGTGTTGAACCAGAGAAATCCCAAGCAGGCACCTACAAAGGCTGTGATGAAGACGGTGAGCTCGCCAATATTATTCAAGTACACGATATTCAAGTAGTTAGACATAACGATATTGCCCGACAGCCATGCCAGAATGGCCAATGCGCCGCCGATGATGCCAGCCGTACTGGTTGCCAAACCGTCGATGCCGTCGGTAAGGTTGGAGGCGTTGGACACGGCCGTCACCACAAAGATGGCCACCAGCACATACACCAGCCACACCCAGTTCTGGGTCCAGTCGCCCATCCAGCTGATAATCCACGCATAGTCGAACTCGTTGCCCTTCACAAAGGGAATGGTGGTCTTGGTAGAGGCCACATCGGGATGGAACGACAACAGCAGACCCACGCCGAGGCCGAGGACCACTTGTCCCACAACTTTGTATTTGCCGGGCATGCCTTCTTTGTTCTTCTTAAATACCTTGATGTAGTCGTCGATAAAGCCGAACAAGCCCAGCCAAACGGTGGTGATGAGCATGGTGATCACGTATATGTTGTTCAGTTTGGCAAACAGCAGCGTGGGGACTACGATGGCCGAAAGTATCAGCAGGCCTCCCATGGTGGGTGTGCCTTCTTTCTCTTTCTGTCCCTCGAGGCCGAGGTTGCGAACGGTCTCGCCAATGGACTTGCGCTTGATGTAGCGTATGAAGGGCTTGCCACAGAGGAGCATGATCGCCAGCGAGGTGATGGCCGACATGGAGGCGCGGAACGAGATGTACTGGAACACGCCCGCTCCGGGGATGTCGAATGCCCTATCCAACCAATCGAAAAGATAATATAACATGGTTCTCTATATTTTTATGTTAGTTATTCAGTAGTTTTTGTAGTTCTTCCACATCGTCGAAATGATGCTTGACTCCGTTCACTTCTTGGTACTTCTCGTGCCCCTTGCCTGCCACCAGCACGATATCGCCGGGACGAGCCATGATGATGGCGGTCTTGATGGCCTGGCGGCGGTCGGCGATTCTCGCCACCTGCGACTTCTGTTCGGCAGAGAGGCCGGCCTCCATATCGTCGAGTATCTTTTCGGGGTCTTCGGTGCGGGGATTGTCGGAGGTGAGCACCAGGCGGTCGCTCATCTGGCACGCAATCTTGGCCATCTCGGGGCGCTTGGTGGCGTCGCGGTCGCCACCGCAACCCACCACGGTGCAGAGCATCTGGCCCGGTCGGCGGATGTGGTTGATGGTCTGCAGCACGTTCTCCAGCGCATCGGGCGTATGGGCATAATCGACAATGGCGGTGATGTCCTTGCCCGAAACGTATTGGAAGCGGCCATCGGCAGCCTCGAGGGTGCTGAGAAGCCGGCGAGCCTCGGCAGGCGCTATACCGCAGAGCACGGCAGCCGCATAGATGGCCGTGAGGTTATAGCCGTTGAAGCGGCCCACCAGGCGGGTCCAGACTTCTTGTCCGTCTAGGTCCAACAGCATGCCCTGGAAGGTGTCCTCCACCACCTTGCAGCGGAAGTCGGCCATACGGTTGAGGCTGTAGGTCTTCACCTGCGCCTTGGTGTTCTGAACCATGACCATGCCGTTCTTATCGTCGACATTGGTGAGCGCAAAAGCCGTGGAAGGAAGCGCGTCGAAGAACATCTTCTTGGCGGCTATATAGTTGGCCATGGTCTTGTGGAAATCGAGATGGTCGTGGGTGATATTGCTAAAGATACCGCCGGCAAAGGTCAGCCCGCCGATGCGGTGCTGCTGGGCAGAATGGCTGCTCACCTCCATGAAGGCATACTGGCAGCCGGCATCCACCATCTGGCGCAGCAGGCTGTTGAGCGCAATAGCGTCGGGGGTGGTGTGGGTGGAAGGGAACTCTGTCTCGTCGATCTTGTTCACGATGGTGGAAAGCAGTCCCACATGATAGCCATGCTGGCGGAACATGCGATGAAGCAGGGTGACGGTGGTGGTCTTGCCATTGGTGCCCGTGATGCCCACCAGCTTCAGCTGGCGCGAGGGATGGCCAAAGAAGTTGTCGGCCATGATGCCCAGCGCCAAATCGCTGTTCTCCACCACCACATAGGCAACGCCCGCCTCTTTGTTCTGGGGCATCCGCTGGCACACCACGGCCACTGCGCCCGCCTTGATGGTGGCGTCGATATAGGCGTGTCCATCCACCTTGGTGCCTACCTGGGCCACAAAGCAACTGCCCTGGCCCGCCTTGCGCGAGTCGAAGCAGATGTTGCCGACCTCGGGGTTGAGGTCAACCGGCATCAGTGGCGTTATTCCTTTTATTATATCTAATAGTTTCATTATATCAATTATTTTCGAATAGTTCTAAAATACGCTTCTTCCTCACGGCTGCAGCTCCAGCACCACAGTGCCGCCCTTGGCAATGGACGAGCGGGGCTTGGGCGACTGTTTCACCACTTTGCCCTGGCCGGTGAAGCGGACTTTCAGCCCCAGCTGGCGCAGCAGTTTCATAGCATCGCGGATGGTCATCCCCGTGCAGTCGGGCACCTGCCCCTTAGGCAGCACATAGTTCTTATAGCTCTGGCTCTGGCCGTCGAAGAACACCCAGCCCGAAGGCGAATGCACGCTGTCGACCACGCTGAACGGCAGTCCCAACAGCTGATGAGCCAACGTGAGCTGCTTGGCATCGCCCTTGGCCATGATGGGGTGAGCCACACGGCCCGAATCTTTCAGATGAATACTGCCCAACTCCTTGTCGAAAGCCACCACGCAGTCGGCAATCTGCTTGAACACAGGTGCCGCCACTGCTCGGCCGGCGATGCTGGTTTCCTCCACCAGCACCAGGCAGGTGTAGCGGGGATTGTCGGCCGGGAAGAAGCCCACGAAAGAGGAATTATGCAGGCTACGGTCCTTGTGACTCAACGCCGTGCCGGTCTTGCCGCCAATGCCATAGACTGCGTTATAGATATTGTCGCCGGTGCCGTGTTCCACCACGTTCACCAGCATCTCGCGCATCTGCTTGGCAATCTCCGGACTGCAGATTTGTTCGTTCAGCACCACAGGCTTCACCTGCTCCTTGCGGCTGGCACCCCAAATCTCCTTGCAGAACAAAGGCTTCATCATGCGTCCGTCGTTGGCTATAGCATTGTAGAAAGCAATTATCTGCAAGGGCGTTGCCGTGGCCGAATAGCCGAAACTCAGCAGCAGGAAGTCGCGGTCCTGACGCCAATTGGTGATGCGCGTACTATATTCTTTTACTTCCACGTCGGGATTCAACTTTCCAAAGGGGAACACGGCCTCCATGCCCTGCTTCAGGTCGCCTTTGCGGTCGCGGTAATACCCCCAGGCCAACTCGCACATACCGATATTCGAAGAATGCGCAAGCACGTATGCCAGATTGCCCGTATCGGTCGCATAGCCGTGGCCATCGTTGATCTCGCCGCTACTGGCGCTATAGCGCTTCACGCCACCGGCCCTCACGCGCTTGGAGGTGTCCAGCGCAATCTTCGGATCGTTCAGCATGGCCATCATGGCCACAGTCTTGAAGGTGGAACCGGGCTCATTGCGGTCGCTCACGGCCACATTGCTCCAAAGGTTCTCCGACAACCGACCCGAGGTGTCTCTCGTCAGATTACTACAAGCCAGCACATATCCCGTCTTCACCTCCATCAAGATTGCGCAGCCGCGCTGGCCGCCGAACTTGTTCATCGATTTGCGCAACGCGCTCTCGGCAATATCCTGATAGCGGGTGTCGAGGGTGGCCACAATGTTGCGGCCGTCCACCTTGCGCTTGGTCAACGTAGAATCCTCGTCAATCATACGGCCTTCCTCCGGGAGCCAGGTGCCCAGCGTGAGGCGGCGGCAGATATACTCGCCGTCCTGGCCGCTCAGCACCGAGTCGTAGTAGCCCTCCAACCCGGTATAGCCCTCCACGCCGCCAACCTTGTAGTGCAGACCGATGGTGTTCTCGCCCAAATTGCCGTAGATGTGCGCACGGACATAACTCATCACATTGCCGTCGCCAGTCTTGTTCACCACACATCTGCCCCATCCGGGCATACTCTTGATGGCCACCCACTTGGAGTAGGGCACGCGGCGTGCCACATAGAGGCAGCGGCTGGGCTTCAGCTTATTATATTCCCTGGCTATCTTATTATAAAAGTATTCTATAGATTTATTAGGAAACTGTTCGTGCAGGATTTTGCACACACGGGGCAGATTGGCTCGGAAGGCCGAGTCGTTGGCGACCATGCTTTCGTAGACCACCTCGCCGTTGCGCCGAGTCACCACCTCGTCTTTCTCGTTCTTCTTGGGCCAACGGCCGAGATCCAGGCACAGGTCGCAAACCGGCATAGTGATGGCCAACACCTTGCCGTCGGACGAGAAGATGGTGCCACGTCTGGCTGGCTCAGTACGGCGTGTCACCTCGCGAGATTTGGCTTTCTGACGCCACATCTCGCCTTCCACAAACTGGGTCTTGATTGTGAATGCCAGTATCAGACCGCCACCCAGCAGCACCATTGCCCAATAGAACAGCCTCATCTTGAGCATCAGCGTCTTATTATGAACCTTTTTCTTCAATTTCTATTCAATTGTTTTCGTTTAACACTACATTTTATCACTCATCGCCACCCATTCAAAAGGCATCGGCACTATATCTCAAACGGAGGGCCGGCAGTGATTCCCACGTCGGAGTCGTCCAACATCTCGGCAATCTGCGAGATTTTGACAGTCTCCTGGTACTGCTTCTGCAGCTCAATGCGCGACTCACGCAGGAGGTCGATTCGCTCATTAGCGTCGAGAATGCCCTTCGTCAAAGCCTCCACACGGTAGCGGCATCCCACCAACGACAGTCCGAACAAAGCCCACAGGCACACCAGCGGCAGCTGACGCACCACCCACTTGCTCTGCAGCATGCTGCCACTGATAAAGCGGTTGAATATCTGCCCTTTCGACAGCGCTGCCTTCTCGGTATTTTCTTGTTGTATGTTGTTGTTTTCCTCCATTATCGTCTATTTTTCAATTTTCTCGGCCACTCTCAGCTTGGCACTGCGCGACCTGTTGTTTCGTTGCAATTCCTCCTGGCTGGCGGTAATGGCCTTCCTCGACACCAGTTTCAGCGGCACGATGGGGTTGCCGTAGAAATCCTTCTCCAACTCGCCTTCGAAGTTGCCTGTCTTGAAGAAGTTTTTCACCAGGCGGTCTTCCAGCGAATGATACGACATCACCACCAGCCTTCCGCCGGGCTTCAGCACTTCCACAGCCTGCTGCAACATAGCCTGCAGGGCTTCCAGCTCGCCGTTCACCTCAATGCGCAAAGCCTGGAACAGCATAGCCAGGTACTTATTCTCCATTCCTCTCGGCAATCTGCGGCTCACCGCCTCACGCAACTCAAAAGTGGTCTCGATGGGCTTGTCCATGCGCGCACGACAGATATCCTTGGCCATCTGGAAGGCGTTGGGCAACTCGCCGTAGAGACGCAGTATGCGGGTCAGCTCTCGCTCATCGGCACTGTTCACAATCTCCTTGGCCGTCAGCTCCTGCCTGCGGTCCATGCGCAAATCCAGCTCGCCGTCGAAGCGGGTCGAGAAACCACGGTCGGCCACATCAAACTGATGCGACGACACACCCAAGTCGGCCAAAATTCCGTCCACACACCTCACCCCATGCAGGCGCAAAAAGTTCTTCAAATAACGGAAATTCTCATGAATCAGCGTAAAACGGTCGTCGTCCAGAGCGTTGGCCAAAGCGTCGGCATCCTGGTCAAAACCCAGCAGCCGCCCCTCATCTCCCAGGCGCTCCATAATAGCACGCGAGTGGCCGCCACCCCCGAAGGTAACGTCCACATAAGTCCCATCAGGACGAATGTCTAATCCATCGATGCATTCATTCAGCATCACCGGCAAGTGGTAGTCCATGCAATTCCCCCAGTCTTTTATCGACCATCGACGCAAAGTCGACAATCTCGTTGTTCATCTTATCGTAAGCCGAACGCTCCCAGATTTCGATGCACTCACCGGTACTCTGCAGGACAATCTCCTTTGCACTGCCCAAGACGCTCTTACGCTCGGGCGGCACCATCAGTCGGTCGTTACTGTCCAGTTCAACCACATTGGCGCGGGTCAGTCGACGCAAAATCTGCTGGTCTTGGATGCTGTATGGATTTAACATTTTTCGGAGGTTCTCTACTTCCATCTGGAAACTTGCGTAGGGCCACAGTTCCAAACACTCGGCAGTGAAGCCCTGACGGACCACAAACCGACAATCCTCGCTCTCCAACTGCCTTTTTAAAGCAATTGGGAACTTGAATCGACCGTTCGAATCAATCTTACAGTATTCAGTGCCAAGTATTAAACTCATTTATATATACAATTTTTCAGGATGTAAAGATACGACAATTTTTCCAATTATTGCCTTTTTTTTCCAAAAAAAGTTATTTTCTTCCAAAAATGTTCACTTCTTATAACGCAAAAGTCGAAAAAAGGTTTCATTTTTCCTCGCATTTTTTTCACATTTCGCCCACTTGGGAGGCCAAATTTTAACATAAATATCGACAAGCATTTGTTAATAAACAGCTTCCCAAATTAACAACCAAAAGTTAAAAAACTCGCGTCCAAAACACAATCCTCTCTATTCCAAACTATTCACCATTTTCTCGGCCACCCGCCCCAAATTCGACCGTCTGCCGCCCCAAAATAGCCACCCATTTTTGCACACTTTCCCTCACCCACGGCCAAACCAAGCAAACCCCAAAAACGGCCGCAGCGCCGCCCCGTCGCACAACACCGCCGCAACAAATCCGCTACACACAGTGTCGCCTATCCAACAAACACTAAACCAACCTATTAACACAACTATGCAAAAATCCGCAAAACCACAAAAACCTCGCACATCCATCCCTACACAATCCCCTCGGCAAAACTCCCGCACACCAAACCTCAGCCCATTTACCGCCACCGCCGACTGGCCTTTCGCCCTCAAAACCAACTAGGCCGACCAACAAATTTCGCCCAAATATTCATTAATCCAAAAAAAAGTCGTACCTTTGCACCCGCAAAAATTGTATTTTAAAAATAAAAACTTAATATTATTATAGCATGAAAAGAATCATTCTTTCCCTCACCCTGGCCCTGCTCGTGCTGGCACCCGCAGCCTCCCGAGCCGACGAAGGCATGTGGCTTCTCTCGCTCATCGGCAAGAACTACGCCGACATGCAGAAAGCCGGTTTCAAACTCTCCCCTGAGGACATCTACAGCATCAACCAGAACTGCATCAAGGATGCCATCGTAGGCCTCGGCAACGAAGGCCAGCCCTTCTGGCACTTCTGCACCGGCGAGATCATCTCCGACAAGGGCCTCATCTCCACCAACCACCACTGCGGCTACGGCAAGCTCCAGGAGCACTCCACCGTTGAGCACGACTACCTCCGCGACGGCTTCTGGGCCTACACCATGGCACAGGAACTCCCCAACCCCGGCCTCACCGCCTCCATCCTCGTCCGCATGGAAGACGTCACCGCCCATGTGATGGAAAACCTCGCCGACGACATGAGCGAGGCCGACCGCGCCAAAGCCGTCCGCAACGTCTCCGAACGCATCTGCCAGGAAGCCACTGCCGGCACCGACTACCAGGCAGCCGTCAAACCCATGTTCAACGGCAACCAGTACTTCCTCGTCGTACATATTATCTATAAGGACGTCCGCCTCGTCGGCGCACCTCCATCAAGCATGGGTAAGTTTGGTGGCGACACCGACAACTGGTCCTGGCCCCGCCACACCTGCGACTTCTCCATGTTCCGCATCTACACCGCCCCCGACGGCAAGCCTGCCGCCTACGCCAAGGAGAACATCCCCCTCAAGCCCAAGCACCACCTCCCCGTCAGCGCACGCGCTCTGAACGACGGCGACTTCGCCATGGTCCTCGGCTTCCCCGGCACCACCGACCACTTCCTCACCTCCTACGGCCTTGACGAAACTATGAACGTCACCAACGACCTCCGCTACAAACTCCGCACCGTCAAAATCAACATCCTCCGCCAGGAGATGAACGCCGACCAAAGCGTGAAAATCAAATACGCGGCCAAATACGCCTCCTGCTCCAACTACTGGAAATACAGCAACGAACAGAACGTCGCCCTCAAGAAACTCAACACCATGGCCCTCAAGAAAGACATCGAGCAGGAATACTACGACTGGGCTCTCGACAAAGACCCCAAATACCGCAACGCCCTCTCCCTCATCGAAAAGAGCTATGCCGACCGCCGCAAACTCCAGGAAGTAATCACCTACCTCGACGAAGGCCTCCTCGAAGGTCCCGAACTCCTCTACCAGTCCACCCTCTTCGCCCGTAAACTCCGCGCCTTCATCACCGAGAAGAACGCCGACGCACGCGAAACCCTCTACAACGAACTCAAGGCCGAAGCCGCCGACTTCTACAAAGACTACGACCAAGCCGTAGAACAGAAAGTCATGGCCGCCATGATCGAATACACCTATCAGAACATGGACATCCAGTACATCCCCAACACCCTCAAGGCCGCCGACCGCAAATTCCGCGGTAACTTCGAGGCCATGGTCAACAACATGTTCGCCCGCTCCATCTTCGCCAACGAAGAATCCTTCGTCAAATTCCTCAAAGACCCCAACGCCAAACAGCTTGAGAACGACGAAATCCTCAAGACCGGCACCGACATCCTCGGCAAATACCGCGAGGTCTACAACGCCGTTCCCCGTGAGAGCCGCGACGCACTCACCCGTGGCCAGCGCGACTTCGTCGACGGCATCCTCCAAATCAATGCCGGCCGCAAACTCATGAGCCCCGACGCCAACTCCACCATCCGCCTCACCTACGGCAACGTCAAGGCCTACGAACCCCGCGACGGCGTCACCTACCACCACTACACCACCCTCGACGGCGTGATCCAGAAAGAAATCGCTTACCCCAACAGCACCGAGTTCGTCGTCCCCCAGCGCCTCAAAGACCTCTACAACGCACAGGACTTCGGCCCCTATGCCAACGCCGAGAGCAAGCTCCCCACCTGCTTCATCACCAATAACGACATCACCGGCGGCAACTCCGGCTCCCCCGTCCTCGACGCCTACGGCAACCTCATCGGCCTTGCCTTCGACGGCAACGGCGAAGCTATGTCCGGCGACATCGACTTCGAGGAGAACCTCCAGCGCTGCATCTGCCTCGACTCCCGCTACTTCCTCTGGGTCATCGACAAATATGCCAACGCACAGAACCTCATCGCCGAGATGGACATCGTCCGCTAACCTCCCCGAGCCGACAACGGCTCACGCAATACAAAGAATGGGTGCCTGCACAACGGCACCCATTTTCTTTACAACCATCCGCACATCGGCAACAAGGCGAACGACTGCGCAGCATTGGGAGTCGAAACGAAAATTATCGTAAATCATTATTGTACCTACTCGTTGACGGAATTGATTCTAAAATTAGAACTTCTAAAAGGATGAGAGTTAAAAGTTTTATTACCATATATTTGGCGCATTATTGCAGGGTAAAGGCGGCGTTGATGTCAACATTAACCTTGACCTTAACCTTGATTTTAACTGGGGCTGTGGCGGTCACGTCAGCCTGTTAACGTTAAAGATATGGTTAACGTTTTACGCGTCAGCCTCCCCACCCTCGTGGCGATTTATCGCCACCTCCTTTCATCCTCAATTTATGTTGCAAGAAAAACAATAGCAAGCTTTTACCTTTTGCGGGAGATTTAATTCAGCCAATAGGCTATCGATGCCGTATTGACTAACAAGCGATACTCCGCATCCGCCAACAAGATTTTTCTTCCTCTCCTCATCTTTCCTCGACCGTCCGCCACGCCCTGGTTCCGCCTCCACGCAGCCGCAACTGCCGCCTACTTTGCTTGTCGGTTCCGCCTCCCTTTCCCGCCGGACTGCCGTTGCTCCACCCCTACCAAGGCCGTCCATGCCCCCCCCAAAAAACCGATTGCAAAGATACGAATATTTTCGGACATAATGACATTTATTTTTCAAAAATCGGCAATTTTAACATTTCAAG
>JAZLLD010000063.1:0-26098 GCA_045597945.1 Bacteroidales bacterium | reverse complement strand
AATTGTGTATCTTTGCTCTTTGGTAAGGTGATTATATCTTCTCATAATTCAACACAAAAGTAGTCATTTTACCTGAGAGCACCAAATTTCGGTGCTCTTTTTTTTCTACTTAGTGTTGCACTTGTAACTAGAATTTAGGATTGCAACCCCATCAACTTCATCAACTCCATCATCACTCCTCTTGTTTTAGGAAGATGGCGGTGAAGGTGAGATTGCCGGTGAGGGTGATAGTGCGGGGGTTATCGGTGTTGCCGTCGCTCCAGCAGAGGAAGCGGGTGCCGGGGTTGGGGATGGCCATGATCTGTACGGTGGAGCCCAGCGGGTAGGAGCCCGAGCCGGCGCAAGCGCCGAGGGTGTCGTTGTTGACGAGAACGAAGAGCTGCTGCTCGAGGCAGTCGCGCACCGTGTCGTGCACAAAGATGGTGTCGTGTGAGCCGTAGATGATGGTGGAGTCGCGCAGCAGAAGGGTGACGTAGAGGGTGTCGTGGATGGGGATGTAGGTGGTGTCGTGGACGATCTGGGTGACGTAGGCTGTGTCGCGGAGGATGGTGGTGTCGTGGATGTAGTTGTTAACTATCGTGGTGTCGTGGATGTAGTTATCAACAAATGTGGTATCGTGCACATATTCCACAGCGGGTTCGGGGCTGAAGTAGGCGATGACCGAGGTGTCCTGCGTGATGGTGATGGAGCGGGGATTGTCGGTGCAGCGGTCGGACCAGGTGAAGAACCTGTAGCCCGGCTTGGGTGTTGCGGCCAGCTCCACCGTGGAGCCCATCTCACGCTGGGAAACTGGGCTAAGGTCTTGAGTTGCTATCGACAGTCTGATATTTGCCCTCACCGAAGTTATCGAGCCGGAGGCAGTTCCGTTGAGGGTACCATAGCTGCTTGGGTTGCTGTTGCTTTGGCGGTAGCGGCACATGCTGGAGGCTGACGAATAGCGGTATTTCAGGCTGCTGGTATAGTTGGACGACTGACGGCAAACGACTACTATCAGATTGTCGATGCCATTGTATTCGAAGGGGGTGTCCAGCTCATAGGACTCCCAGCCTGTGCTGCGGCCGATGGTAATGCCGGTGCGGGAATATACGCACTGCAGGTTGTCGAAGCCCGCCCACCCCGAGGAGAGGTTGGTCTGGGTGGTGGTGCCCATGTATATTTTTAGCTCATTGCAAGCAAACGAATATGCCGAAGCCACATAATAGCTGATGGTGTCGATCCGCCCTGCGCCGCCAATTTCTGATGCCAGATAGAGGCTCTCGTTGGTGGAGTTTTTGTACCAGTTGTTGAATGGGCTGTTGTAGGATGAGCTGGTGCCGCTGCCGACTGTGGCGCTGGTGAATGCCACAGGGGGATTCACTTCGCTGACAACGCCATACAACGTGTCCAAGCTTGCATAGTGGAATTGGCGATTACTGTCTCGAAAGTAGGCGATTATTGATGTGTCCTGGGTGAGGGTGATGGTGCGTGGGTTGTCGGTATTGTGGTCGGACCAATGGCTAAAGGTGAAGCCACTATTGGGTTCGGCGGTGATGACGGCGGGGGAATCGCAAGAGGGCTGGGTGCTGACGAGGGCGGTGCCCTGAGAGGGATCGGCGGAGGAGATGGAGATGGAAAAAGGTGGCTGTTCGATAAAACTGGAGAATCTGATCCAATACTGAGCACTTCGGTATGCGGACGCACTTCCGCAGGGGACCAACACTTTGCAACTAGTTGGGACATTGCGAAACGTGTATGAATGGCTCACGGTTGGAGGTGTACTTGCTTTGCAGACAATTGTATCGAGGTCGCTGCAACCATCGAAAGCAGAAGAGCCGATGGAGGTGACGGAATTGGGGATGGTGACGGAGGTGAGGCCGCTGCAATTATAGAAAGCAGCATCGCCGATGGAGGTGACGGAATTGGGGATGATGACGGAGGTGAGGCCGCTGCAACCAAAGAAAGTCTGTATGTTGATGGAGGTGACGGAATTGGGGATGGTGACGGTGGTGAGGCCGCTGCAAGAATGGAAAACATAATCGCCGATGGAGGTGACGGAATAGGTTATGCCCGAATAAGTGACAGTGGAAGGGATGGTGAGATCGCCTGTCGGCTGGGTGTATCCGGACCACCTACCACTGCTGCTACCAGGATAGGTTACGCTGACGGTGGAACCGGAAATATTGTAATACAGCGTTTGACCCGTGGGGGCTACGGCACTGAAATCGTAGGCCCATGAGGCTAGAGATGAGACCGCAAGGATAAGGAAGAGGATAATTTTTTTCATGACTGATTGTGTTTCTTTCTGGGTGCAAAGATACAAAGAAAAAATAATATAAAAAGAAATATTTACACATTTAACATTCCAAGCGAGCAAAACGGCTGATTTTTAACATTAAGGTAGCCTAACAAGGCGGGCAGAATCCAACCAGAGTCTCCTTTCCCTCGCCTATTTTCCATTCCTCCAAGCGATAAAAAACGAAGGATAAGCAAAAGATATAATATAAATCTAACAATATATTGCGCCCAAAAAAAGGTCAAAAGTCAAAAGTCAAATTCGTTTGCAACGCCACTTTCAAAAAAATAAATAAAATAATATTATAATATTATACATTATTTGTATTATGCGTTTTTGCGGGCAGTGCAAAACATTTGCATTTGACTTTTGACTTTTGACTTTTTTCACTTCGTTGCTTTGATATGCCTCAAAATCTCTTTCAGTATGGCTTAAGAGTCTGCATTACTCTACGAGCGAAGGAGAAGCGAAGGATGAGCGAAGGAGAAGCGAGGTTGCACTTGATATGAAGTACCGGTGACTTCTAAAAATCGGATAATCTAAGTTTCGCAAGCGAAACTTATAAACTGAAAGAAATTACCAGAAATTAATCAGAAATTATTTTGTAACAAGTAATTTATGATTAACAATGACTTTCTCGGATTTTCACTGAAACGCTCGAAAGGTTCACTGAACCGCTCGGATTTTCACTGAAAATCCTCGTATTTCAGTTCTTCTAGCCAAGCTTGCTTGGTTAGAAAAAACAAATTTTAGAGATTACCTACCGATATATTGCGCTTGCGATTTGGCAAAAATGTGATTTGCTAAGTTTGGGAGTTGATGAGTTTGGGAGTTATTTTTACCCCGAGCGACGCAGAGGATATTGGGCAGGAAGGAACCTGCACCATGAAGGCAGCAAATAAAGCTGCTCGATTGCGAAAAAATTCGTATCTTTGCAAACCGATATTTATGGACGCAGTTCTATCTTATCGGCTGACTGACAACGATTAGCAATACAACTTTTAACGCAAAGACGGCTCAACAACTCACACAAAAAACGACTTCCCACATGTCTACTTGGTCAGAATTTATCTGGATTTTCGGTATGGCCTTCGGTGCGGCCTTCGTGCAGCGGGTCACGGGCTTTGGCTTCGGCATCTTCATCATGACCGTGCTGCCCTATCTCCTACCCTCTTATGGCGAGGCCACCACCCTCTCGGGCATGCTTTCCATTATGACCGCCGTGCCCATGCTGGGCTATATCTGGCGCTATCTCGACTGGCGCAAGATGCTGACAATCATGCTCACCTTCCTGGCCGTCTCGTGGGGTGCGGTGCAGATTGTGGCCATTGCCGGCGACGGACTGCTGAAACGCATCCTGGGCGGTGTGCTCATCCTGGCGGCAGGCTGGTTCTACTTTCTCAACGACAAAGTGCATGTCCGCCCCACCATTCCCGTGCAACTCGGCATGGGCTCGCTCTCCGGCCTCATGGGCGGACTGTTCGGCATGCAGGGACCTCCGGCAGTGCTCTACTTCCTGGCCTGCGCCAAGGACAAGAACGAATACATGGCCCTCTGCCAGGCCTATTTCCTCATCGGCAATATTGTCATGACTGCTTACCGAGCACAGCGCGGCTACCTCACCCAGGCGGTGGGAATTGGCTGGTGCTTCGGCGTTGTGGCCGTGATTCTGGCCGTGTGGATTGGCGGCAAAGTTTTCGAACGACTTTCCTCGCAAATGTTGCGAAAGATAGTCTACATCTACATGGCTATCAGCGGATTGATGGCTATCATCAGCTAATCTCCTCTTTCCCCACCAACAAGCGACCAATTCCATAGAAGCTCCGCTGTATTTTCATGGTAAATACGTAGAATAAACGTAGAACAAACGTATTTTAATACGTATCTTCTACGTTTATTCCACGTTTGTACCACGTTTCTACCACGTTTCTTCCCCTGAGATAGACACCTGCCATTATTTCCGAACTCATTGTGTGAAATGGGTGGCTGTGCGAAGCGAGACGGCCGGACAGCAGCACCAATTATCATGGCAACATCTGAAAATTATTGTTCTAGCTGAGCAAACTCAGCTCGAGAGCTGAAAGAAATTGTTGTTCACTAATGGTGACCTCTAAAAATTAGATAATCTAAGTTTCGCGAGCGAAACAAAACCGAATCTTAGAGATTGCCTAATAATTTCTGATTGGCAATGAATCTATCTGATTTTCGCTGTAAATCATCGTCATTCGACTCGAAGTTTCGATTAAAAAACTGAGTTTAACCCATTTTTTTCCTTCCACAACAATAAAATAATTATTGATGCGTTATTTAATGTTACAAACGACAAATTAAAACACATTATTAATACAAAATCAATGAAAAAACTGAGACTTTTTGCATTAATCATGCTGCTGCCTATTTTAGGCATGGCACAAAATTTCACGGTGAAGGGCACGCTGAAGGATGCCAAGAGCGGCGAGACTATTCCCTATGCCAACGTGGCTCTTTGCCGCACTACCGATACGCTATTTATGCGTGGCAACTCCACCGACTTTGACGGGAAATTCGCCATCAAAGATGTGGCCGCCAAGAATTATCTGCTCACTATCTCGTATGTGGGCTATGAGAAAATAGTGCGCCCCGTGACGGTGAACGGCAACTTGAACCTCGGCACAATTGAGCTAAAACAGACGAGCACAGTGCTGCAGGAGGTGCAGATTGTGGCCGAGAAGCCCGTGTTCAGCATGGACGGCGAGAAGAATATCTACAACACCGGCGACGACCCCAGCATCCAAACCGGCACGGCCAGCGACGCCCTGCAGAATGCCCCCGGCATTGAGATTGACGCCGACGGCAACATCACCCTGCGCGGCACGCAGAGTGTGGACGTATGGATCAACGACCGCCCCAGCCACATGGACGGCGAAGCTTTGAAGCAGTATATCAAGATGCTGCCTGCCAACAGCATCGAGCGCATCGAGGTTATCTCCAACCCCTCGGCACGCTACGGCGGCGGCACCCCGGTGGTGAACATCGTGACCACACAGAAAGTGCAGCGCAACGAGTTTGTAAGCCTGGGTCTGAATGGCACCACCCGCCCCGACCAGCATATCTGGATGAGCGAGATGAAGCCCTGGGTGAGCTATGTGTTTGCCAACGAGAAATTCAACTTTAATATCTATGCCAACTTCGGCTACGACCGTAGCAACTCGGAGTACACCGGCTCCTCGGTGATGCTGGACGAGAACGGCGACACTTCGCGTATCGACAACTACCGTTCCACCAGCGACCGCAAGGCCATGGAGTCCTATATCGGCGGCCATCTGAGCTACACGGTTGACGACAACAACTCCATGGGTGCCTGGTATGGCGCTTATCCGCGCTGGGGCAGCAACGAGGCGTGGGTCCGCTCGGAGCGCATAGAGCTGCTGGGCGCCAACGCCGGCAACTATACCTACGAAGGCACCGAGTCCACCCCCATGGTGGCCAAGCCCAACGGCGGCGGCTATTTCGGCGGCTGGTATGAGCATAAGTTTGACAAAGAGACCGGCCACAAACTGAACATGAATGTGAACGGCAACGGCTACAACTCGCGCGCCTACACCCACCACGACCGCTTCTATGAATTCTTCCCCGAGAACAATATCGACCGCGAGGTGGACAACCTCTGGAAGAACTTCAACATGAGCCTCCAAGCCGACTACACCCTGCCCTTCGGCAAGCAGGACACCGCCACCAAGCGTTTTGCCAACGAGCTGCAGGCCGGCCTGGGCTACAACCGCGAGAACCGCCGCGCTTGGAGCCTGAGCCAGTGGACCGCCATGGGCTATCTTGCCGGCCGCACCGACCAGATGAACAGCGACAACCAGCAGCACAACGACAACTTCTCGGCCTATGCCACCTACCAGCGCCGCTTCGGCAACCTCACCGCCAAACTGGGTCTGCGCGGCAATATGGACTCGCAGCACCTTATCTACTACGACGCTCCGGAATACAGCATGGATTCCACCTTCTTCAACCTCACCCCCTCGCTGCACCTGAGCTATGCCACCAAGAGCATGCACAACTTCAGCTTCAGCTATACCCGCCGCATTACCCAGCCCGAACTGACCCAGCTGACACTCTATAGAGAATACAATTTCGATAACTACGGCAACTGGGGCAACCCCGACCTTCTGCCCACCTACAACCAGAAAATCGAGCTGCAGTGGGATAAATACTTTATGAAGTTCGGCTCGGTGGGCGCTCAGCTCTACTACAGCGGCAACACCAACCAAATCAGCAACCTATCCAACGTAATCTACAGCGATTTCTACGGCCATGTGGTGAGCTACACCATGCCCATGAACATCGGCAACTCTTGGAGCTCGGGCCTCGACCTGAACATCACCTATCGCCCCACGGCGTTCCTCAATATCCGCTTCAACGGTAGCCTGCGCTATGACAACGAGGACTTTACCTTCCGCGAACAGAATTTCCAAAACTCTAACTGGAGCTACAAATTCCGCCTCAACGCATGGGCCAAGCTGTGGAAGAACTACCAGTTCTTTGTCAACGCACACTACGGCAGCCCCACCAAGAGCATCTTCACCATCACGGATGCCCGCAAGGGTGTGGACGTGGGTATGAATGCCGACTTCTTTGACCGCAAGATGACCGTGAACCTGAACATCCACGATATCTTCAACATCAACGCTTGGCACACCGAGAACACCAACCCCTTCTACAACTCGGTGAGCAACTGGAAGCCCATGAGCCGCTACATCACCCTGGGCATCACCTTCCGCTTCGGTAAGATGGAGCTGGCCGGCATGGCTCAGGAACAGGGCCAGGGCGGCGGACAAGATGGTCCCGGCGGTGTGCTCTAGTATCGCATCGATGCCTAATGGCAACTACCATACCACGAGGGGGCCGCTGCTCCCTCGTGCTTTTTTCCGCCAGACGCCCACCAAGGGGTCAAAAAACGTATTAGAGCCCTTCATACCACCAAAATCTATTGACAAATGCCGCAACTTAAGTTTTTTTATGATTAATCATTAAACCACTTATTTATTGTTAGTTAGCAATAATCCCAATGGCTTTGGCACACATTTTTTTGCGAGATTAGGTTGTATGTTCAAATTTTTTTGTATTTTTGTAGCGCCAATAAGGCAGAGTTAACCCAATTAAACGTCTGTAACTAATTGTTGCAGAACTAATTCTTAACAAAAACCCATCTTATGGAAGAACTGAACGAAATGCAGGAACCCGTACAGAACGAAGCACTGCAAAACGCTGTCGAGCAGAACGTTGCCGACAATGACTCTAACACCATCAACCCCACCGAAGCAGCCGAGCCTGTCGCTGAGACAGCCGCTGAAACGCCCGCAGAGATGGAAGCAGAACCCGAGGTAGACTATACGTCTATGAGCCGCGAGGAGTTGCTGGCAGCCATCAACGAGCTGATGCAGGAAGACGTGGCCAAAATCCGCAACCGCGTGAGCGCCATCCGCAACCAGTTCAACACCCTCAACAAAGAGGTAGAGAAACAAGCCTTCGAAGCCTTCCTTGCCGAAGGCGGCAACAAAGACGACTACAAATCAGTCAACGATGCCGTGGCCGAGGCTTTCTACAAGGTCTACGACACCTATCGCAACCGCCGTCAGAAGATGCAGGAAGAAATCGAGGCCGTCAAACTCCGCAACCTCGAGGCCAAGAAACAGATTCTTGAAGACCTTCGCATCCTTATCGACAAAGACAGCGAGACCCTCAAACAGACTTACGATGAATTCAATGCCATTCAGGACAAATGGAAGAGCATCGGCGACGTACCCCGCGAGCAGATGAACGACCTCTGGCAGAACTACCACTTCCTGATTGAGCAGTTCTTTAATAAGGTAAAAATCAATAAAGAGTTGCGCAACCTTGACCTCAAGCGCAACCTCGAACAGAAGATTCAGCTCTGCGAACGCGCCGAGGAACTGATTGTTGAGACCTCCGTTACGAAGGCTTTCAAGGCCCTCCAGGAGCTCCGCGCACAATGGAAGGAAATCGGTCCCGTGCCCACTGAGCAGAACGAAGAGACCTGGCAACGTTTCAACAATGCCGCCAACCAGATTGACGAACGCCGCAGAGAATACTACGACCAGCGCAAGGAGGAACTTGACCAGAACCTCCTGGCCAAGCAGGCCCTCATTGAGAAGGCTAACGAGCTGACCCAGGAGCTCCCCAAGAGCACCCGCGAGTGGAACGACACCACCGAGGCCCTCGACAAGCTCCTCAACCTCTGGAAGAGTATCGGCCCCGTGCCCCGCGAGCAGAACGAGGAAATCTGGGCTAAGTTCAAAGGCACCATCGACAAGCACTATGCCGACAAGAAACTCCACTTCGGCCAGATGCGCGATGAGCAGACCGAGAACTACAATAAGAAGGTAGACCTCTGCCTCAAGGCAGAAGCCATCGCCAAACGCGAAGACTGGAAGGCTGCCACCGAAGAACTCCTGCAGCTCCAGGCCGAATGGAAGACCATCGGCGCCACCAGCCGCAAAGTCAGCGACAAAATCTGGCACCGCTTCCGCAGCGCTTGCGACGAATTCTTTGCCAAGAAAGCCGAATACTTCAAGGACATCCGCAGCAACGAGGCTGAAAACCTGGCTCAGAAGAGCGCCATCATCGAGGATATGAAAGCTTTCCAACTCGGCGAGAACAAGGATGAGAACCTCAACGCCGTGAAGGGTTTCCAGCGCCGTTGGTCGGAGATTGGCCATGTGCCCATGAAGGAGAAAGACCGCATCATGGCTGAATACCGCGGCCTCCTCGACGGCTTCTTCGAGAAACTCAAAATCTCGGCTCGCGAGGCTGAAGAGAACAACTACCGTGCCCGCATCCGCAACTTCAGCGGCGACACTAAGAAGTTCGTCAACAACGAGAAGCAGGAACTCCTCGACAAAATCGAGAAGCTGCGCAGCGACCTCAAACTATGGGAGAACAACCTCGGCTTCCTCGCCAACAGTAAGCAGGCCGACCTTCTGAAGGCCGAGTTCGAGAAGAAGATGCAGGGTGCCCGCCAGCAGATCGCACTGCTCGAAACCAAGCTTCGCATCCTTGCCGAATCCAACGAGAAGGAGAACGAAGAATAGCATAGACTGTTGAATTGAGGTTTGTTGAGTTGTTGGACAGATAATCCAACCGACGGCCCAACAAACCTCAAACCAACAACTCCCTTCCATATAAGAATTTAGAATTGAGGATACGGCATAGCCGACCATTCTTAATTCTAAATGCTTGACTTTTGAAGAATCAACCTTACACAACGTAAGTTAGAATATAAATTAATCATATTATATTTAATGTTATCTATCAGAAAATCGCTTACCACTATACTAGCAGCCACCGGCTTATTATGCCTGGCTTCCTGCCACAGTCACTCCACCGAGGCGGTACAGATTCACCGTTTCGACAAACTTCTCTTTGAAACTCCCGTCGAACAACTGCAGAGTCGACTGCTCGCCTCAGGCAATGAGTTCGGCACCGAGCTGCTGAACGTGCAGCCCAACAACCCCGATTTTATGAACATGCTCGCCGGTTTCGTACAAGACCCAACCATGCGCGAGGTCTACCGTCTCACCGACAGTATCTTCGGCGACATGAAGCCCGAGGCCGAAGCCCTCGGCCAGGCTCTCCACAAAGCCGAGAGCCTCTGCCCCACGATCCGCTACGACAAGGTCTATGCCTTCGTATCGGGCGTCTTCGACTACGACATGCGCGTTGGCTGCAACAGCCATGAGCTCGTCATCAGCCTCGACCAGTATATCCTCCCCTACACCCAGAGATTCAACTACTTCAGCACTCCGCTCTACCTTGTCAAGCAGAGTCGCCGGGAATACCTCGTCTCCGACTGCATGCAGGCCATCGCCCGCCAGCATATCGTCATCCCTTCCGACCGCGATATGACAATGCTTGACTACATGATTGCAGAGGGCAAGGCCATCTACTTCGCCCAGCAGACCCTCCCCGGCACCCCCGACAGCATCCTCATGCGCTACACCAGCCAGCAGACCGACTGGATGCAGCAGAACGAGGAGAATGTGTGGACATACCTCCTGCAGAACAAGGTGCTCTACGACGTAGACTACATGCGCTTCCACAACATGATTGACGAGGCCCCCAAGACCAACGCCTTCAACGAGTCATCGCCCCGCACTCCCTATTTCATCGGATGGCACATCGTTAGCCAATATGCAAAACAAACCGGCTGCACGATCCAGGAATTATTTGAAGAGACCGACAGTCAAAAAATTCTAAGCCTTTCTAACTACAGACCCAAATGAAAAAAACAAAAGGTTGGTTGAAGACCAACAACATCTACCTCTACCTCATCCTCAAACAGCTACTGGCATTCCTTGTCCTCGTAGCCACCCAGATCTTCTTCTACTGGTACAACACCCGCATCTTCCATGTTGAGGACTTCCACGAATGGATGGGCATCATCTGGGGCAATATCACCTTCGGCATTGCCACCATAGGATTCATGCTCCTCCCCTATTTCGCCGCCAACCTTATTCCCTTCCGTTTCCGCTGGAACAAGGTCTACCACCGTATCACCGAGGTGCTATTCTACTATGTGCCAGTCCTCTTTGTAGTCATCACCGACATCTGCGACGCCGCCTACTACCAATACACCTACCGCCGCCTCAGTGGCGAAATTTTCCGCTATCTCGGCATCGGAGGCAACATGGGTTCGCTGTGGCCCCATTTCCTAGTTGACTACTGGCAAGCCACCCTCTTTGCCTTCATTCTCATTCCCGTGCTCCTCTGGGTGGGACGCAACATCATCCTCCTGCCCCGCGACAAATACCGTAAGCACAACCTCAACGACCTCGTCGGCCTCATCCTCGGTGCCGGCTGCGTCCTTTTCCTTTTCCGCGGAGGTTTTGGCAAGAATCTCGAATGGCGCGACACCACCAAATTCTGCCAGGCAAAGAACTGCGCCCTCGTCACCAACAGCGGCTACAACATCGTCCGCACCTTCAACGGAGGTACACTGGAGGAAGAAAGCTACTTCGATCAGAAGCAACTCAACACAATCTTCAACCCAGTCTTCCAATCCATGCCAGCTGAGCAATGGCCGCTCTGCGAGGCCTGGGCGGGCTGGAGCCCCAATTTCGGCCATAGCTACGAAGCAGAGATAGGAGACAACGGCATAATCACCTTGGGCAAAGACATGCATAAAAACATAGTAGTCATCGTGCTCGAAAGCTTCTCGCAAGAGTATATGGGTTGCTACAACAAGAACGCCAAACAAAGCTACACCCCGTTCCTCGACTCGCTCTACCAACATAGTGTTGTCTATCAGGGTCGTGCCAACGGCAAAAAATCTATCGAGGGTATTCCGGCTATCTTTGCATCCGTACCCACTCTTATGACTTTCCCTCTCACCCTCAGCGAGTATAACGACAATAAGATGAATGCATTACCTGCCATTCTCCACTCCAATGGCTATCGTACCGCTTTCTTCCACGGCAGCTATAATGGCGTTATGGGATTCGACCAACTGGCCACCAAACTGGGGTTTGAAGAATACTATGGCATGGATGAATATATGGCCGACCGCATGGCTCAGAAAACCGACTACGATGGCTGCTGGGGCATCTATGACGAGTATTTCCTTCAATACACGGTCCGCAAGCTCAGTGCTATGCCTCAACCCTTTATGGCCGGAGTCTTTACGATATCTTCGCATCATCCCTACACCATGCAGCCCGGACACGAGAACGACTTCGTTGAAGGACCTCACCCCCTCTGCCGCGTGGTCATGTACTCAGACAATGCGCTGCGCAAATTCTTTGATGCCGCTCGCAAGACCGACTGGTACAAAAATACCGTATTCGTCATCACCGCAGACCACGCAGGACAAGGACTTACACGCGAATACAACGACTACAACGGCTGGTATCGCATTCCCATGATGTTCTACCTGCCTGAATACGAAGAAGACCTCATTGCCAACGGCCCCGAATGGAGCACCCACATGGTCAGCCCACGCATCATGCAGCAGACCGACATCATGCCCACACTACTCGACTATCTAGGCCTCCCGGCAAAGACTGTCTGCTTCGGCACTAGCGCATTCCGCAACGAGCTTGACGGATGGCAGATAGCATACGGTAATGGTTACTATCAACTAGAAACACGAGATGGCGTAGCCGTTTTGGGCTCAGAAAAACAAGAAGGCGACGGTAACTTCGACCTTCTCAAGGCCATCATTCAGCAGTACAACCACCGCATGATTGCCAACCAACTTACTAAGTAACATTAACTTTCAAACATACCGCACTTCCACAATCAACTCTAGAACTTCATCAACACCATCACCACATGAAAAAGAAAATGCTTGTTATCGTCAACCCTATCTCCGGTGTAGGACGACAGAAAAAAATTGAGCGTCTCCTCGGAGACAACCTCAACCAAGATATTTACGATTTCGAGGTGCGCTACACCGAGCGCATCCACCATGGTAAAGATCTCGCCCGCCAGGGTGCCGATGAGGGCTTTGACGTCATCACAGCTGTAGGCGGCGACGGTAGCGTCAACGATGTCATCGCTGGCATTCATGGCACCGATGCAACCCTCGGTATCATCCCTTGCGGCAGTGGCAACGGCCTTGCTCGCTGTATGAAGATTCCCCTCACACCTGCCCTTGCCATCCGAGTATTAAACCAGGACAACCCGGGCCTCATCGACACCATCACACTCAACGACCAGTATTATATAGCCAGCATTGCCGGCGTGGGCTTCGATGCCTACATCGCCCGCCTCATGCAATCTGCCAAACTGCGCGGTTTCCCGGCATATCTCAACCTCATCCTCCGCGAATATCCTACTTATCAGGAAAAAGATTACACCCTAGTCATCGACGGAAAGGAAATCCACCGCAAGTCCTGGTTCACCACCTTTGCCAACAGCAACCAATTTGGTTATAATGCCGCCGTGGCACCTCAAGCCAAACTCGACGACGGTCTCATCGATATCAGCATCGTCGACAAAATTCCCATCGAGCACCTCCCTGTCACCGGTCCTCTGGTGTATGCCAATCATTTTGAACTCAGCCAGCATGTAGAGATGTTCAAGGCACACGAAATATGGGTGGCCGGCAACGTAGAGAAATGGGTCAACATTGATGGCGAGGGTGAGAATGTGGGCGAAGAACTCCATTTCGTCAACCACCAGCGCAGTCTCAAAGTGCTCAAACGCGACATGAAGCACCCTCTCCTCGTCCGCAAACCTGCCGAAGCCATCCAGCTGGTTCACGACCAGATCCAGACCGGCCTGGGACAGATCCAAAAAGTCCACGAACAAATCCAAGAGCAAATTCTCCCCAAGAAAAAGTAGCAATAATTATTAAATGAATATATATAAAAAATAGATATTGCATTTGCGACAGACGTCTATACAATCTAAACTATTAACTCTACCGTTCATCACCATTAAACTATTAAGAATCAATCAATACACAGTTCCATGTCTAAAAACAAGAACAAAATAGGCGTAGTCTACTCTACAAATCCTGACTACCAATACAACTACGAAGACCAAGAAGAACTCGTTGAAACTCTTCCTCCTGCCCAGCAGAAACTCCTTGTTCGCATGGAGCGCAGCGGACGCGGGGGAAAGACTGTCACCATCATTGACCGTTTTGTTGGTACCGACGACGATCTTACAGACCTGGGCAAAATCCTCAAGACTAAATGTGGAGTTGGTGGCAGCGTCAAAGACGGCCAGATTATCATCCAAGGCGATTTCCGTGATAAAATCCTCACCATCCTCAAGAGCATGGACTACGGCTGCAAATAACCTCAGCAGTAGCGATTAATGTAGTAATAGCCGACACTCACCACCCTTCATTTCACTATTATCGCATTATCACTTTTCACTGTTTTTAATAATCTTTTGCATTTTTTCTTTTTATTTGGAAAATAAATTGTATCTTTGCAAAAATAAAATAAACCCGTATTATCGAACTAAAACACATAAGACAATGAAAAGTATTGCTATACTGACTGGCGGAGGTCCCGCCCCTGGAATGAACACTGTGGTGGCTTCTGTGGCCAAGACTTTCTTACGCGACGGCTACCGCGTAATCGGTCTCCACGGCGGTTACAGTGCCTTGTTTACCGACCAGCCCAGAATGATGGATTTGGACTTCTTGGTTGCAGATGAAATCTTTAACAAGGGCGGCAGCATCCTGAAAATGAGCCGTTTCAAGCCTACAAACGAGGACTTCGAACAGCGCTTCAACCTCTCATTATTCAAGGATAACGAGATCAAACTGCTGGTGACTGTGGGTGGCGACGACACTGCTTCCACAGCTAACCGCATTGCCAAATTCTTGGAAAGCAAGCATTACCCCATTGCTAATATCCACGTGCCTAAGACTATCGACAACGACCTGCCACTGCCCAACAGTTCGCCTACTTTTGGATACAACAGCGCTAAGGCTCAGGGCACAGTAATCTGCACCGCCGTGATGGAGGACGCCCGCACAAGCGAGAATTTCTTCGTGGTGTCGGCCATGGGTCGTTCCGCCGGCCATCTGGCACTGGGCATCGCCGGCGCATGCCACTATCCGATGGTTGTGATCCCCGAATTCTTCAACAAGACCGAGATCACTGTGGACAAGATTATCAATATGGTCATCTCATGCATCGTAAAGCGCAAGCTGATGGGCATCAACTACGGCGCAGCTATGATTTCTGAGGGCGTGTTCCACAGCCTCAGCGACGAGGAGATTAAGAAGTCGGGCATCCACTTCTCTTACGACGAACACGGCCATCCCGAGTTGGGCAAGGTATCGAAGGCTCACATCTTCAACGATATCCTGGAGCGCCGCATCAAGGAGCTGGGCATCGGCACGAAGACCCGCCCCGTGGAAGTAGGCTACGAAGTGCGCTGCCATACTCCTATAGCTTTTGACCTGACCTACTGCTCATTAATGGGCATGGGCGTGCACAAACTCTTCAACGAGGGCTGCACAGGCTGCATGGTGTACTGCGACCACCAAGGCAACATCTCACCCCTGTATCTGAAGGACCTGCAAGACCCTGTAACGGGCAAGATTCCCCCCAGACAGGTGAATGTGGAAAGCAACAAGGTGAAGTCGTACATCAACGATATCATGGATTACATCACTCCCGCCGATTACGAAGCCGCCAAGAAGTATCTTCCCAACCCCGAGGAATTCGATTTCAAGCGCATTCTGAATTGGGAATAGCCAATTATATATGATGATTCTAGGAGGTCCCGACAACTGGGACTTCCTAGAATTTTCTTTTTAAATTGTATACTATACTGCACGCCAATTTCCATTCATATACCAAAATCTCACAACCCTCATCTCTCTAAAACACCATGAAACGGGGATTTCTTGTTTTTGCCTTATGGCTTATTTGCACCACGGCCGGCGCACAACGAACCGGCGACCTGGTAATTTTATTCGATAACGACGTGCATTGCGCGGTGAAAGGCTACCCCGTGATGGCCGGACTACGCGACAGTCTGGAACGCGAAGGTTGCCATGTGATGGTGGTCTCGGCAGGCGACTTCTCGTTTGGCGGACCAATAGGAGCCGCCTCTAAAGGCGAATATGTCGTGCGGCTGATGAATGCCGTGGGATACGACGCCACCTGCCTGGGAAATCACGAGTTCGACTACGGGATGTCAAGACTTAAGTATTTAAAGGATAAGTCGCAAGCCGCCTTCTTATGCAGCAACATGACGCGCAAAGATGATGGTAACAAAGTGTTCCCTTCTAGTGCATTTGGCTACTGGAATGGAAAGTTGGTGGCCTTTGTGGGGGTGACGACACCCAGCACACTGACGAGCAGCGAACCCTCGACCTTCAGAAATAATTCGGGAAAACAGATCTTCGATTTCTCAGAACAAGAACTTGCCAAAATAATCCAGGCAAGCGTAGACGAAGTGAAGGCCAGGGGAGCCGACATTGTAGTGTTGCTGACACACCTAGGCGACAGCCGCAGTGCTACTTCGTCAGTCAGCATGATTGAGCAGACGCATGGAGTAGACCTGGTGATTGACGGCCACGACCACCATGTGCTGACCAATACAGCAGTCAGAAATCTGGACGGCAGAAGCGTAACGCTTTCCTCCACAGGAACTCAATTCCAATATATTGGTATGGCAGTGATTGGCAACGACGGAACATTGCAGGTACGCCTACTGGACACAGACAGCCTTTCTGCAGCAGGATGTGTGAGCAAGCTAGTGGCCGACACACTGACAAAGATAGAACAGGAATTTGAAGCGCTGGGCAACAGAACAATAGCCCACTGCGAGACAGAACTAATTGCCGAGGAGAACACTATCCGTGTATGCCGACTACGCGAGACCAATTTGGGCGACCTGGTGGCCGATGCCTATAGGCATGAGATGTGCACCGACCTGGCCATAGTGAACGCCGGGGGCATAAGAGCCAATATTACTGCAGGCGAAGTGAGCCACAATATGCTTTATGCAGTGAGCCCTTTCGACAACAAAATAGTTGCCATCCGGACCACAGGCAAAGACATCCTGGCCGGACTTGAAACGGCTGTCAGCCAATACCCAAAAGCCGAGGGCTGCTTTGTGCAGGTGAGCGGAATCTCATTCACCATTGACACAACTGCCAAGCCTATGGAGGGGAGGGTGAAGAATGTGATGGTTGGCGACAAACCCTTGGTTATGAACAAAAAATACACGATAGCAGGGCCAGAATACATCTTGCTGAAAGGTGGCGACGGTTTCAGTTTTCCAAGCGCCAAACTAATCGGCACCAGTCAGAAAAACGACCTTATGATTCTGGAGGAGTATGTGGAGCGAAAATTGAATGGCGTGATTGGGGCACCCTATCACACTGTCCAGCAAAGAATTATATTTGAGTGAGACAGCGCCAGCACAGTCTTCAACAGAATTACTAACAATGGGAATTGGAAAAATATTTGCAAAAAGTGCATAACGGAGAAAAAAATATTCGTATTTTTGCAATATATTTATTATACATTATGAATAAGAATTTTTGCAGTTTACGCAGCTTTAGATATTGTGCTATATTATTGGTATCACTATTGTTAGCATTTCCATCCCATGCTCAGGACAAGAAACAACTGGAGCGCGATAAGGCTCGTATAGAAAAGGAAATTGCACGCCTCAGCGACCAACTGAGCAAGGCAAAGACCTCGGCCAAGAACTCAACGAAAAACATCAACCTCATCAAAAAACGCATCAACGAGCGTAACAAACTGATTGAGAACATCAACTCTCAAAAACAGCTTATCGACAATCAGATTGTAAAGACCGAGGACTCGCTGCGCATGGTACGCGGCCAGATCGACAGCATGAAGGCCGAATATGCGCGAGTTGTGAGAATTTTGTATGGCATGCGTCAGAACCTGGATGCCAATTCATTGCTGCTGGACAACGAGGGTTACAATTACAGTTATTTGAAATTCAAATATTTCTCAGAATATTCACGCTATCGCAAACACCAGGCAACCTCCATACGCCGTAGGCAGCAGCAATTCGAGGACATCAACCTTTCGCTCCAGCGCCAGCGCCAAGAGAAGAACACACTGCTTGCTCAAGAGAAGAAGCAGAAGGAAGCCCTCTCGCAAGAGCAGAGAAAAGAGCAGAAACAACTGGATAAGAGCAAGAGTGACGAGAAAAATCTAAAACAGCAGATTGCCAAAAAAGAAAAACAGAAAGCTCAACTGCAACAGCAAATCCAGACACTGATTAACGCAGAAATAGCCAAGTCGGCCGGCTCAGGTGCCAACACTTCAAACAAGACCGGCAACACAAATACCGGCTCGAAAACAACCGGAACAACTTCAAGTGGTAAGGTGTACAGCGATGCTGCTTCGGCAGACTTTGTGCAGAACAAAGGCCGCCTGCCTTGGCCAGTGAACTACAAATCAGTTTCTCGCGAATATGGTCTTTATACGCACTCCTCTGGCGGACAGAATAGAAACTATGGCATTGATTTGAACTGCGCTCCAGGTAGTACTGTTAGCGCCGTGTTTAATGGTACCGTTGCCCGTGTATTCACCGCGCCTAACGGAAGCATGGGCGTTATTGTTAGACATGGCTCCTACATGACAGTGTATGCTGGTTTGGGCAGTGTGTCGGTTTCGCAAGGCAGCAAAGTAAGCACCAAACAGAGCTTAGGAACAGTGTATTCTAGCGGCGAAAGCACATCGGAATTCAGTTTCCAAGTATGGTGCGGCAAGGATGCCCTCAACCCCCGCAGCTGGTTGAAATAGAACAATTTTTACCAGAGAAATTATCAGCGAACCGTCACAAAATGAAGGTTCAAGCTGAGACTTTTTTCAAGCAAGAAAAACTCTAGTAAAACAGTTGGCACAGTTTTGGGAGACAGAGCCAAGGACGGCTTTTTGAGGTCTTCTAAAAACGCATATTACAATCTCAAAGAGGGAACGCTTCGCACTTTCTCTAACCAAACTAAATTGCAAAAAGGCCAGACTTTAATCAAATTAGAGCTTCAGCAAGACAATTCTTTGAGACCAATTGCAGCTGTTTCGACAACCTATAGGCCCACCCTTCCCCCGTCCTTCCCCCGTTCCTTATCCTATATTTATCCCTTATTTATTCTATATTTATCCTATATATAATAGTATAAATAAGGTATAACTATAGGATAAATAAGGTAAAACAAGCGAAGGTACGGCGAAGCTTGGGTGCGGGCAGACCTCACATAGCGATTGCAACTCTGGAGAAAACCCTAATCAGCATTTGCTAATGCAACAGATTATTGTTGAGAAAGTTAAACTACGGGATAAATATTCGCGCAGAGTCGGCATGGACAGGAAAGTCGAACATTCTACTATAGGGCTGATGCCTTAGCGTGAAATGCCACCATTCGCACTCAATGGGGTAGAAGCCAGCATTCTGCATTGTATTTCTGAGCAAACGACGGTTGGCACGTTGCTCAGAGGTTATTTGTGGGGAATCAAAATGGGAGATGGGTGCGAAAAGATCGAAAGGCGACCCCATGTCGAGCTCTTGACCAGTGAGGAGGTCTGCTAGGGTGAGGTCAACAGTGCTACCCATGCTATGCTTAGACCGACGCGAAATATAGCCTTGCTTGCGAATCTGGTACTTGGTGAGTTGTGGGTAATAGACTGACTTCATGATGGTGTCGGAAGAATTATAAGCCCAGTCTACAATCTGATTCACAGCTCGCTGAGGGCGGTAGGCATCGTAGATTTTCAGACACAAACCTTGCTGTTTAAGCAAGGCATTGGCCCGAGCCAAGGCTTCGGCTGCAGGGCGAGAAAGGATAGCCAAGGGCTGGAGATAGCCATCCATTGGACGGCCCAAGAAATTGTTGGACGAAGCATAGCGAATATCAGCCAAAATCGTAGAATCCAAATCCGTAACGATGACAAACGCACTGTTGGGAGGGAAAGGATCCCTGATTTCCTCAACCACAGATACGTCATCAATAATGGTATCGGCAACAGGCGCAAATTCCTCTGTAGCCGATTGAGAACAACTTGCGAAGGAGGCCAACAGAAGAACAAAACCAATGAGGTACGTGATATTAGTGGCGGAGTTTTTCAAACTTAAATAGTACGCGTTCTAGCAATCTAACAATTTTAAAGGCCCATTTGTAACGGTGGATGCGACGCATGATGAGAATATCTGCAGCATACTTGTCGTAATCGGCCAAGACAGCCTCGGGGACTGACTCAATAAGTTTTTGCCGACGCTCGGAGGCGATGATGTCGCGATTCTTACCCTCGCTCTCGCTGATGCCAGTCATATCAAAGTAGATGCTTTCGATATTGCAGTGGCGCGCCTGAATATTGCCAAGGGCAATAACTTTCATGAACCACGCCCAGTCGGAACAGATCTTTAGCGACTCATCAAAAAAGCCAAAGGTATCAAACAATGACCTGCGAATATATGTGCCATCCGGGTTGAGTGTACCATAATAAAAACTAAACAGCGTCATTTGCCTATCATTTTGCTGATAGTCCACTTTGGTAACACCTGAAGGCCATATTTTTATAATGTTGCCATACATAATATCAGGCCGTCCGAGCTGAGCTAACGACTGACTCATTTGCTGAATAGTATCGGCATCACGGAGATAATCTCCAGAGTTGAGTATCATGATGTATTCGCTCGTGGCCATGCGGATGCCTTTGTTCATGGCATTGTAGATGCCATTATCGCGCTCGGAAATCCAACGAAGCCGGCTATCGTTGGAAAAACTTTTTATTACATCCACACTATTGTCAGTGCTAGCACCGTCGACCACAATGTATTCAATATCTTGATGGGGCTGGCGCAATACACTGGCCATTGTTTTCTCTAGTCCTGACGCATTGTTTCTATTTATGGTAATAATCGAAAGTTCCATTATTTAGAATATTTTGTTCTCGATAATATGGCCAAGCTGGTCGGAAGAAATGAATTCAACATCAGGCCACTGCTTTACAATCCTACATAACAAGGTTTTAAACATAGGCAAATTGACGTCGGTGTTTTCTGGATGGATTGAGCCAATGAAATTTACACGATGGGCACAGATGTTGGCTGCCTTGCCCCAACGGAAAGCGATGTTGATACGATTCATGCAGTCGTCAACAAAGTCGTAGCCAGGCTTGGTGGACGGTTCAAAATAACAATTGCGCATGAGACGAATCAAACCGCTCTTGCTGCGAGTGCCTTGAAAGCATCTGCGAGAATATTTGACCGTCGTATCATCATCCAAAGGAATCTTTTGGCATACAGTTCCTTGGATATATTTAACACCGTTTCTAAAAAGGCAGGGCTCAATCTTAGGACTCCACTGATAGGTGGTAGCAATGAATGACTCGGACTTGAAGCCCCAGGTAGATTCGAATATGCCAAGGCCTTCTGTGAGAATTTGTTCGTATGCGGGGATATCTGCGTCAAGACCAGAATTAAACGCCCCCATATAGTATTGTTTGATATTCGGATCGACAGAAGAAGTGAGACCAAATGTGCGATGCTTAAAGGCTTCCAGGGTTAACGAAGGCCCTTGTTGCAAGGCCGACAGCCATTTTTTCACATTCAGATGCTCACGACCATGAAATTGGGGTTGAATAAGATGATGTGAGATGCCTTGCTTCCAGGTTGCGAAAGTGTTGTTGTCAGACTGAGTGCGATTATATGTGTCGATGAATGTTTCGTAGTGATATTGCATGAAGCCATCAGCTTCAATTTTTTCAAAAACGGGATTAGCCACAACCATGTTGGCAGTGAGAATGGCCGGATTGCCGTTCTTATCCTTTACACTATGTAGCACCTCGAATAGTCGCTCAAAATCAAGGCTTTGCTCAAGAGAGTCATATTTGCAATAAGGATCCCTATCCAGCGGTATTCCCTGCGATAACATCAAATCATAAGCCTCCCTAGATGGTGTGCGGATGCTGCCCCAATCATCAGATTCTATGACCACTAGGTGACGGCGTGTGTGCCATCCGGGAATATTATATAATTCTTTCCTTGTCAGCATATTGTAGCGTTCTAGTTAGTTTTTGCAGAAGCTCATATTGCGAATATCTATTGTGAAGCAATTATTGCTAGACATCGTATTGTAGCAAATGAATCTCTCCATCGGAATATACGGCATAATTTCTATTGGCCAACCAATCGCCAGTGTTGACATAAAGGGTTTGGGAGCCTATTTGTCTGATAGCTGGTGCGTGGCGGTGGCCGAAAACGCAGAAGTCGACGGGATACTTTGCCAGCACCTTTTTGCAGTGGAGAACAATGCCCTCACGGTCGTCGCCCTGGTATTCAAAAATCTTGGGATTTTTCTTAATATGGTTCTTGCGACTGTGACGGCTCCAGGCATTGGCAATACCAAAGGTGAGCCCGGAGGGCACATGGGCAAAAAGCCACTGATTCACTGGGTTGCGAAAGACCCAACGAATGAAGTCGTAACGTCGGTCAAGATGGCCTAGTCCATCGCCATGACCAACATAGAAGGTGTGCCCATCGAAAGAGAAAAACTCGGGGTCAGAATGCATGGTAATGTTCATCTGGCTCGGGAGATAGTCAAAGAGCCACATGTCGTGATTTCCTATAAAAAAATGTAGTTCGATTCCGGCATCAGCAAGCTCGGCCATACGGCCAAGTATACGCACGAATCCCTTGGGTACCACATATTTGTACGAGAACCAAAAGTCAAAAATGTCGCCCAGAAAGATAATCTGGGCGGCATCAACCTTCATCCGGTCAAGAAGGTCGCACAACTGACGTTCTCGGTCCAGGGAATCGGCTCCGGCACCTAAGTGCGAGTCGGAAACAAAATACAATTTCTTACTGGGCATAGGTGAAACCGAGACGCATTACGGAATTCTTGAAATTGAGGGTATGTGGATTGTCGGGCATGGACTCTTGAAGACCCTCAAGCACAGCCTCATAAAACTCAAAACTATCCTTAGGATCAACAAGGGGGTGGTTGTTGAAGGGTTTGTAGAGGGCGATAAGGGTGGTAAGAGAGCCCAGGTGCTCCTGAATGAAATCGACAATATATTTCTGCTGGTCCATGTAGGCAGACAAATAAATGGAATCGGTGATATTATGCTCAGTAGCGAATTCGCTCTCAGTGAGTTCACCATTGTTTAGAAGTTCCATATTCTTTTGGTCGATAGCGACAAGTTCAGCCAAGGCCTTTGCCCCCTGGTTTGAATAGTCCTGAAGCTGCCAGAGATACTGCGACTCCATGGAGCCTTTCACCTGATAGGTCTGGGCAAGGGCATTATAGTCGCCAGTGATTTCGACCTTCTCGCCGAAATTGGGGAGGACAATCACATAGTCGGCCTCAGAGACGTGGATGTTGTAAAAGGTCTGATAGGGCATGTCGTAGACGAACTTGAAATGACCTTTCTTGTCCAGTTTGATAGAATCGAGGAAGATACGAGATTCTGGCGCAACTTCTTCAATATAAATAGTTTTTCCTGCACCATTGTCGAGCTTACCTTCGATAGTGATGCTGTTCTTCGAGCCACAGGCCGTGAAGAACAAAGCAATTGTTAGTGTTGCAAAAAGGGTGATGGAAAAATGACGTTTTGCCATGATGTTGTTGAGTGATGTGTTGTTTTTCTATTGATTGATAAAATCTGCCACAGACAAGGCTGCCATGCTCTCAACTATGACGGGCAGACGGCTGCTATGGTCGGCATCGTGACGACCATGAGGCGACACCGTGATAAGCGACCCATCGCCTTGGCGGCAAGTCATGCCGTCGGGATGGGTTACGGGATGGTGGAATCCGACATGAAAGATGACGGGCATACCATTGCTGATACCGCCCTGGATACCGCCGCAATGATTTGTGGTCGTGAGTGTTGCACCGCTGCCATTCCGCTGCCATTGGTCGGCAAAATCCTTGAGTTGCCAACACTCGGGACGTTCGCCCATGGCAAAAGACATGGCCGAAGGAATGGACAACTCAGCATAGGACAAATGGGCATTCAAGCGGTCGAACACAGGATTGCCAATGCCGGCAGAAAGTCCTTCAATTACACAAGTGACAAGAAAATTGCTGACAGTGGCATGGATATGAATTTGGTGCCGAGAGAGCACCTGCTTGGTGATGGCACCTGCAATGACTCGTGCCACGGTCTCGCGGCCGGAAGCCCTTCCTCCGCCACGATGGTCGCGATGGCCATATTTCTGCTGATAAGTATAGTCGGCATGGCCGGGGCGACAGCAGTCTCTAAGCAGGTCGTAATCCTCAGAGCGACAGTCCTTGTTGCGGACAAGGAAAGCGATGGGGGTTCCAAGGGTCTTGCCTTCAAAGATGCCACTGAGCCACTCAATCTGGTCGGGTTCTTTGCGTTGGGTGGTGAGGGGCGAGGGTGTGTCGCCTTCGCGTCGACGACGCAGTTCCTCTTGAATGAACGCCTCGTCGATAACCAAGCCAGCCGGACAGCCATCCAGGACTCCACCTATGGCCGGGCCATGCGATTCGCCGAATGTGGTGAGACGATAATTATTGCCGAAAGTGTTCATTACAGAAAGGGGTATAGCAAAGGATGTCTGGCAAACATGAAGTTCGCCAAACATCCTTTATTTCAAAAGATTATTTTACGATATCAAGGAGTTCGACTTCGAAAATAAGGGTGGAACCCGGAGGAATAGAACCGGTGGGATTGGTGCCGTAACCGAGGGTGTGGGGAATGTAGAGGATGTATTTGGATCCCACATCCATGAGCTGGAGACCTTCAGTCCAACCAGGAATCACTTGATTGAGGGGGAATTCGGCAGGCATGCCACGGTCGACGCTGCTGTCGAACTTGGTGCCGTCGATCAGGGTGCCGGTGTAGTGGACGCGGACCTTGTCTGTAGCCTTAGGTTTCACGCCATTACCTTTCTTGACAATCTTATACTGAAGACCGCTCTTGGTGGTGTAGACAGACTTGTTCAGGGCATTCTGTTCCAAGAATTTCTTACCGGCCTCGATGTTGTTGTCAAGGCTGGCCATCATCTTCTCCTGTTCTTCGCGCTGGCGCTTCTGGAATTCCTGCTGGAAGCGGTTGAGGAGAGGACGCATGGTGGCATCGTTCCAGGTGTTCTGACCCTTGTAAGCGTCGATCATCGACTGACCTGCTGCCTGGCCGTTGATGCCCAGGTTCTGCTGAAGCCAGTTCTGATAGATGTCCTTACCGATGGCATAGGAAGCGGAATCAACGAAGTTCTTCAACTCAACAGGTTTGTACATGTTGTTCATAGACTGCTGTTTCTCGTAGGCTGCCAGAGTCTCGTTGAGGGCCTTCTGGGTGCTCTCATAAGCATCGGCCTTCTGTTTGAGGATGTTGTAGTCGGCCTCGCTCATGGTCACTTTGCCACGTTTGATAGTCACATCCTGAGCCATGGCGCTGAAGCCCATGACCAATGCGGCGGCAATAATGAATGTCTTTTTCATATAGAATAAAATATTGTATGTTTTTAATTCTACGTATAACTTATGTTTATTACAAATAGCCGCCACAACAGTGTGTGGCGACTATCTATATGATTGTCGATATTGCTATCGAGTCAAGCCAATGCTTGATGTCGACTATTTATACTCCTTAGGAGTAGCGCCGTCGAGGATTTCCTTACCGCAGATGGCAAGTGCGAGCATTTCGTTCTCGCCCTTGTAAACCTTCACGGGAGCGATCCACTCGATGCGCTCGGTGATGGCCTGCATCCAGGGTTTGCTGTAAGAGATACCGCCGGTGAGGAGGATAGCGTCGACCTTACCGTTGACGACTGCTGCCAAACGGCTGATTTCGAGGGCAACCTGATAGCAGAATGCGTCGACGAGGAGCTGACACTTAGCGTCGCCAGCGATGGCTTTCTTCTCAACTTCGTAAGCGTCGTTGGTGCCGAGGTAGGCAACAAAACCACCTTCAGCGGTGACCATCTTCTTCAGCTGAGCCTCGGTGTACTTGCCGGAGGTGGCAACTTCGATAAGCTTGCTGGCATTGATGCTACCACAACGGGTTGGGGAGAATGCGCCAAGACCGCAGAGAGCGCGGTTGACTTCGACGCAACGGCCGTGCTGGTGGACACCTACGCTGACGCCGCCACCCATGTGTGCGATGATAAGGTTGAGGTCCTCATATTTCTTACCAAGTTCGCGAGCATAGAGCTTAGCGGTCATTTTCTGGTTCAAGCAATGCCAAATGACGCCTTCGCGCTCAGGATCAAGGTCGAAAACGGGGTGACCAGAAATCTTAGCATACTCAGGACGCTCGTCAACAATACCGGGGTCGGCAATGTAAGCGGCATCAAGACCAATTTCAGTTGCGATGGAGTCGCTGATGA
>JAZLLD010000062.1:0-6817 GCA_045597945.1 Bacteroidales bacterium | reverse complement strand
GGTCTCGTAGACAGGCAGGATGGGACCGCCGGCGGCTACGGCGCTGGGGTTTTGCGCAAAGAAGTCGGCATAGGTGCGCAGATATTCTTTGTTCACAGTGGCATCATCGTCCACATAGACCAGGAGGTCGCCCTGGGCGTTGCGGATGCCGCAATTGCGCGCATAGGAAAGGCCTTGCTGCGTCTCGATGAAATATCGGAAGGTGATGTCGGGGAAGTCGAATTGGAAGCGTCGGCACTCGGCCTCGGTGTTGTCGGTGCTGTTGTTGTTGACTAGCACAATCTCATATTCGGAGCGAGGAAAATCGTTCTCGGCGACACTTTTCAGCACATTGTAGATATATTTGTCGCGGTTGTAGGTGCAGAGGATGACGGTGAACATAGTGGTTGTTTTAATGTATGAAAGAAGAAAGCTTAGCCGCTTTGTAGGGCGGCTAAGCTAAGGGATTATTCGGCAGCAGCGTCTTTTCTGCGGCGATAGTAAACGAAGAGTACGCCACCGATGATGAGCAGTGTGGCGATGGAGGCCACGAGGGTGATGTTGTCGAGGCGATGGATGGTGGGAGCCTCGTTGCGGAACTCGATGGTGTGGTCGCCAGCGGGGATGACTAGGGCGCGGAGGATGTAGTTGGCGCGGATGTATTCGGCAGGCTCGCCGTCGATGTAGGCACGCCAGTCGGGAGCGTAATAGATCTCGCTGAAGACGGCCATCTGCGCGCTAGTAGAATGGGAATTGTAGGTGAGGGTGTTGATGTCGGCGGGCTGCTTGTGCTCCATGGCGATGGTGGCGGTGCTGTCGCCTCCAAGTGGGGTCTTGACAATGGGGAATTCGTTGCCGTTGACCACGGCGGTGGTGGCGGGGTTGAAGTCTTTGAGGGCAGTGATTTCGGCATTGGCATCTTCGACCATCTTCACCTCGTTGACAAACCAGCAGTTGCCCAGGGCGTCGGGATTGCGCTGCACCTGACCGTTCTGGAGGACGATGTAGCGGGTGTTGAGCATGTTGAGCACGTTGGGGTTGATCTGATAGCCGATGTAGAAGTCGATGATGTCTTGGTAGCGGCGGAGTTTTGCTGCGCTGTAACCGCCAATCTGGTTGTGGAAGGCGGAGGGCTTGGAGTCGTTGAAGGTGTTGACGGCAAGGTTGAGGACGCGGAAGTCTTGGTCGCCGGCCTGGAGGGCGAGGGCGTCGATATCGTAGTCGTACTGGGCAGGCTGCATCTCAAGCTGGTTGGCGTTGCGGACGTAGTTGTCGCTGTTGAGATAGCGGCTGTTGACGCCCTGGAGGTCGATGACGATGAGCAGGGCGAGGGCTCCGATGATGGGCAGCGCGGATTTGCCTTTGTTGGCCATAAGTTTGATGTAGGCCCAGATGAGTGCGGCGGCGACAAGGATGAAGAGGATGCTGCGCCAGGAGTCGGAGACGAAGAGGGCTTTGCGGTCCTGGATGAAGATGCTCTGAATCATGGGCCACTGGTTGCCGTACTGGCGTGCCATTTCTTGGTCGGCACTACCGCTGAAGCTGAATCCGCCGCAGAGGAGCAGTCCGATGATGATGCCGCCCACGGTGACGCCGGCAGAGATGTAGAGGGCGCGGAGGGTCTTCTTGGGGTCGTTGTCCTTATCGAAGAGCTGGCGCAGGCCCAGGATGGCCATGAGGACCATGAGCACGTTGGCGAGAACCAGGCTCATGGAAGGTGTGCGGAATTTGTTGTAGAGGGGGAGGTGCTCGAAAATCCAGCCATTAAAGCCCATAAGGTTCTTGCCCCAGGAGAGGAGGATGGCCAGGATGGCGGCGATGAGGATCCACCAACGCTCGGGTCCTTTGACAATAATCATGCCGAAAAGGAAGAGGAAGACGATGATGGCGCCAAAGTAGACGGGACCGCTGGTGAAGGGCTGGTTGCCCCAGTAGAGAGGCATTTTTTCTTGATGGAAGTTGCTGTAGCAGGAGCTTTCTTTGCTGACGGGCTCAACGCTGCCACCGCCATTGGCACCGGGAACGAGGAGAGTGTAGGTCTCGCCAATGCCGTAGCTCCAGCTGAAGGCATAGTTGATGTCGAGGCCGTTCTCGTTGGCGTTGTTGTTCTTGGGATATTCGGCGCCATAGAGGTCCTGGGGGGTGACGATGATTTCGCTGCCGCCACGCATGGTGTACTGCATGTATTCCTGGTTGACGAGGAGGTGGCGGATGTTGCCGGCAAGGGCTAACAGCAAGGCCACGACGAGCACGCCGATGGAGAGGAAGTAGTGGGGGATGTATTTGTCCTTGACGGCATAGATGGCATATACAACGCCCATCACCAAGCCGGCGATGGCGGTGTAGAAGGTGATCTGAATGTGGTTGAGGGCAATCTGGAGGCCGAGGGCAAGGGTGAAGAGGATGCCGCCCCATACGAGGTTGGAGGTGGCTTTGCGCTTGTCCTGTCGGAAGTTGGAGGCTCCCTTGAAGCAGAGCATCACTCCGGCCAGGATGGGTGCCATCATGGCCATGGCCCAGGCCTTGGTGATGTGGCCGGCCTCAATAATGATGATGTTGTAGCTTCCAAGGCCGAAGGCCAGGCCGCCCAGTAGTGCGAGCCAGGGGCTGACGCCGAGGACGACGAGGGCGATGTAGAAGCCAAGGAGGTAGAGGAACATTACGCCCATATCGTTCTGACGGCCAAAGATTTGTAGGGAGAGTATGTTCTTGAGCGGCGTGTAGACAGAGTGCTGGGGGCTGTTGGTGATTTGATAGCCGGGCATGCCGCCAAACATGCTGGGGCACCAGGTTGTGTACTCGCCGGTAGTATTGTGGTAGTCTTTTTGGGCTTTTGCCATGCCTTCGTATTTCTGCAGGTCGCCTTGCGGCAAGGCCTTGCCTTGAAGGATGGGCATGAAATAGATGCCGGAGATTATCAGCAGTATAGCGATGATGCCGACATGTGTGAGAATTCTTTTCTTCATGTTGTTATATAACTATTAATTATTATTCTAATAATGTTATTGTTCCTACTATGGGATTAGGCTTATCAATCGGTCGATAGTTGTTGCCCCACACACATGTTGTGGTTGCTAATGCTAGGACGAGGATGGACAGCAACTTCTTCATGGCTACGGCTTAAGCTACGGGATAGGATATTCTAGAATGATAGATGCTCATCATCTTCTTTTTCAGTATTTTGCTGATGCGGGCGATGTCGCCGAAGTTTAAGTCGCAGTTAGAGAACTGTTTGTCGCGGATCTTGCTTTGGATGATATTGTCGACTAGGCGGCCGATGGATTCCTTGTCGTGGCTCTTGAGGCTGCGGCAGGCGGCTTCGACGCTGTCCACAATCATCACCACAGCGTTCTCGCGAGTGATAGGCTTGGGTCCCATATATGAAAAGTCGGCAATCTCAATGGGTTCGTCGGGGTGGGCTTCTTTTTGTTTGGCATAGAAATAGCCGGTGACGGTGGTGCCATGGTGGGTGCGGATGAAGTCTATAACGCACTCTGGCAGATGGTATTGCTTGGCCAACTCAATGCCGTCGGAAACGTGCTTGATGATGATGGAGGCGCTCTCGGCATAGTCGAGTTCGTCGTGGGGATTGAATTCGCTGTTTTGGTTTTCAGTGAAATAGATAGGTGCTTTGATTTTGCCGATATCGTGGTAGAGTGCGCCGACCTTGGCCAGCAGTGCGTTGCCACCGATTTCGTTGATCAGGTCTTCGCTGATATTGGCCACCTGAGTGGCATGTTGGAATGTGCCGGGAGCATTGCGTGAGAGTTCGCGCAGGGCGGGAGTGTTGGTTGACGATAACTCCCAGAGGGTGAGGTCGGTAGTGAGGTGGAAGATGCGCTCAAAGATGTAGATGAGCGGGTAGGCCATCAGGGTGAGGAGGGCATTGAGGAAGAATGTAAGGTAGCGGCTCCACGAGATGTTGCTGAGGGTAGATTCCTGGCTGAGAATACCGAAGGTGTAGACCAGTGAGTAGGAGAAGAAGATGACTAGGCAGACGATGAAGAATTTGTCTCGGTTCTCAAAATTGCGCACGGTTACGATCGACATCATGCCGGCAATGAGTTGGTAGAAAATGAATTCGAATGAGTTGGGCACCATGTTTGCAAGGATGACGATGGTGGTCACATGCACGTACAGGGCCACGCGCATATCGAAAAACACTCGCATCATGATGGGCACGATACATAGCGGAACCACCAGCACCAGGTTGGGGTTGGTGTGGGAAATGACGGCAATGATGAGCGACATCAATAGGATGAGTGTCATGACAAACAGCACTTTGGAGTTGCTCTCAAGCAGGGGGTGCTGTACGTTTTTCAGGAACATGTAGAGGGCGATGAAGGCAAATACGCAGAGCATGAACTGACCGAGGAAGCGGCCCAGGGGATGGTAGTTCTGCTGGAATCGGCGGTCGTTTTCTTGCTCTAATGATTTGATAATCTGCGCTTGTTCGGTGGAAACCTGGTCGCCTTTGGCCACAATCAGCTGGCCTTGGTGTACCATCTCGGCAGCTGAGGCTAACTGCGAGATGCGGGATTCGAGTTCCAGCTGGGTTCGGTTGGCGTCGAAGGCAATGCTGGGCACCAACACGCTGTCCTTCAGCAGGGTATCGTTGATGTCGATAGCGCTGGTAAACTCACTGGGGCTGTGTTCGGAACCGATGTTGCCGTCAAGGATGATGATGGTATGGCTCTCGAAATCAGGCATTTCGTTCGGGATTTCAAGGTAGCCCTTCAGATATACTTGGTCGATGGTCTTGCGCAACTCCCTGGGGTTCACTTCAGGATGGCGGTGGGCGATGTTTTCCAGCCGGTTGACTGCCTGGCCGTGGGCTGTATTATCGTATTTGTAATAGAGCAGCATCTTCGATTTGGCCGATGCCAGTTCATGATCCAGCTGGTTCTGAGACTTTTGCACTACGAAGTCATGCGGGGCTACGAGGTCGTTGTTGCGCCAGATGCCGCCGACCGAATAGTCGTAGTGGTCGCCGTGGCCGTCTTGCGGAAACATAGTGGGAATAAGGGCTGCGCCTATCAGCATCATGATTATCTTAGATGCTGATTGCAAATGCGTTGATATCTTTGAGAATAGTTTGTCTAGTTGCATTTAACAATAAATTTTAAAATGCAAAGATACAAAAAAATATTGAACTAGAAGAAAAAAACAGATAGTACGATTTTATCTAACTGGTTTCTTGTGTGTTGCAATGTTACCACATGAGGTTCATTATGTCGCTCTCATCCTCGTCGGAATCGATTGAGGCCTCAAGTTCGTTGAACAGATTGTCCAGCAACTTCATCAGGTTTTTGAGATATCTGTCAATTTTGGCCGGGCAGTTTTCCTCGGGGCCTTCGTAGAGCGAGCTGAACTTGCCCTTGCGCTCGCTGAAACCGAAGATATCGATGGTGAAGACATCGCTGATGAGCTGGTTGTTCAGCACCCAGCGGCGGTGGTTCAAAAGGTCGGAAGGCTCGGGCTCTTTCTCCGGGTTGTGGATGGAATCGTACAAGCGCTTTTGGAATTTCCATGCATCGCGTCCGCCAATGAGCAACATTTTGTCGTAGATGTTGAACCCCTTGTTCTCCAATCCGTTATTGGGTTTTTCGATAAGCACGAAGGCCAGCCTGGTTTGCTCGCTGTAATAACCGAAGCACGGATAGTTGCCATCCGGCATCTGCAGGTCGGGCACTCGGGCCAGACGCAGATTGAAGGCTCTGTTCAGATTGATGGCCAGCTCATAGTGGCGGAGGCTGGATTTCAGCATCACTATGGCTGTCTCATCAAAGGTGAACCTTGAATTGGGCAAATATGTCTTACCTTTTTTTCTGGCCATGGCTATCGGTTTTCGAAAGAATCCTTTTGGTTAAAGTCGGGGCGGTAGCAAGCCTGAGCCTCAAGCTCTTGCACCCAGCCTCGATGCAGGCCGATTTCGTAAAAATGGTCAACCACCCGGTCGTATTCCTCGGCAGTGAGTGTGCGGCCGAGTTGGTCGGGAAGGCCTTCGGTAGGAGGGAAGTATTGGGCCATCAGGGCCACATGTAGGTTGGTGGAGATGTCGGCAATTTCGTCAAGCACCCGCAGGCTGTTCTCCACCTGGCCGGGGAGCACCAAGTGCCGGATGATGATGCCACGGTAAGCCATCTCGCTGTCGTCGGTGGGGAGCGAAGCACCTTTCTGGTTATACATCTCTTTGAGTGCGGCTAAAGCTACCTGGGGATAGTCTCCGGCATGGCTGTAGCGCTGGGCTATCTGTGAGTCGATGTATTTGAAATCAGGAAGATATATATCTATATAAGGGGCCAGCATCTGTAGGGTTTCAACCGTGTCGTAGCCGCCGGTGTTGTAAACCGTTGTGGGGAAAAGGCCGCGCTCATGGAGCCGCTCTACGATGGCTGGAATGTGGCTGGCATAGTGCGAGGGAGTAACAAATCCCACGATGTTCTCGGTCTCTTTCAGCACCTCGGCAATGCCTTCAACAATGGCATCCACGCCTCTGAACCGCACTTCGCAATCAACTGTTCTAGAGCTGATAACACCATTCTGGCAATAGACGCACTGCAAGTTGCAGTGGGCAAAGAAGACGTTGCAGATGCCTTTCTTGCCACAGATGGGTGGCTCTTCGCCTTTGTGCACACAGATTGTGGCCACCTCGGGTTCTGTGGATGCACCACAAAACCCAAACTGGCCAACTCGGTCGACTTTGCAGTCCTTAGGACATAACGTACAAGTCATTATTTTTGTGCTTACTTTATCTTGTGCTTACTAAGGTTCATTTTTTCTGCAAGAAAACACGGCGTCTAGCACTAAATATTGTTTTTTCTCCACGCTACTTTTC
>JAZLLD010000061.1:0-39046 GCA_045597945.1 Bacteroidales bacterium | reverse complement strand
CTCGTCGGACAGGAGAAGAAAGAGCATAACCCGGCTCACACCGGCAAGGAAGAGTACAACTACTTCATGACCGTTATCTTCCCCGACAACCAGCTCAACGTTATCGACTACAACCGCGTCGTCAAAGACCTCAACGGCCTCACCAAGGAGCAGTTCCTCAACGCCCTCAACGAAGCTTTCGTAGTAGAAGACATGGGCACCGAGATCTACAAGCCCACCAAGCTCCACGAATTCAGCACCTACATCGACGGCCACTGGTACAAGATGAACGCCAAGCCCGGCACCTTCAACGATGCTGACCCCATCGGCGTCCTCGACGTTACCATCCTCTCCAACCTCGTCCTCGACAAGGTTCTCGGCATCAAGGACCTCCGCACCGACAAGCGCATCGACTTCGTTGGCGGTATCCGCGGCCTCGGCGAGCTCCAGCGTCGCGTCGACAACGGCGAGATGAAAGTTGCCTTCGCTCTCTATCCCGTCAGCATGCAGCAGATCATCGACATCGCCGACACCGGCAACATCATGCCCCCCAAGACCACTTGGTTCGAGCCTAAGCTCCGTTCCGGCCTCGTAATCCACGAACTCTGCTAGTAAATAAATAATGTAGAGTGTAGATTGTAGAATGTAGAGTTCCGGGTAAGGCACAAACCCCACCCCTCTACAATCAACAATCTACACTCTTTTTTTAGTGAAGAGTGAAGTGTAAATAGTAAATAGTGAATAGTAAATAGTGAATTGACCGGCTCCCGCCCCACTCATAACTCATAAATCTAAGACTCCCGCCACTCATAAATCATAATTCATAAATCATAAATCTACACTCTACAATCTACTCTCTAAAATCTTAAATCTAAAATCTAAAATCTCCTCCATGCTCCAATCCGACCCCATAGCCCTTGTCACCGGCAAAGCCAGTCCCGAACTCCCTGCCGGAGAACTCAGCCAGAGCTTGCGTGCACAAGACAGCATCAACCGTGCCGTCAAAGACAGCCTGGCCAACATGAACCTCAACGACATCAAAGACGTCGTCACCGGGCAGAACACCCTCCTGCGCGACGCCCTGGGCGAAGGCCTCAACATGCTCATCGGCTTCGTGCCCAAACTCCTGGGCTGCATCTTCATCCTCTGGATTGGATTCAAACTCATCAAACTCGTCAAAAAATCCTTCCTCCGAATCCTCGAGAAGCGCAACGCCGAAACCTCCATCAAGACCTTCCTCGCCTCCCTCGTCGACGTCCTCCTCAAAATCATGGTCATCATCATGGCCATGGACGTCATCGGCATCAAAGCCACCTCCTTCATCGCCATCCTCGGCGCCCTCGGCCTGGCCGTAGGCATGGCCCTGCAGGGCACCCTCCAGAACTTCGCCGGCGGCGTCATCATCCTCCTGCTCAAAAACTTCCGCGTAGGCGACTACATCGAATGCGGCTCCTACAAAGGCTACGTCCGCGAAATCAAAATCTTCAACACCACCATCCAGCCCTTCAACGGCCGCACCATCATCGTCCCCAACTCCGAACTCTCCAACAAATCCATCATCAACCACACCAAAGAACCCGTCATCCGCCTCGACGTCGAAGCCTCCGTCGCCTATGGCACCGACCTCGACTTCGCCCGCCAAGTGCTCCAGCAAGTCGTCGACGAAGAAAAACTCATCCTCCATGAACCCAAAGCCCCCACCATCGCCGTCAAAGACCTCGGCGCCTCCTCCGTCGACTTCGCCGTGTGGATGTGGGTCAAAGTAGAAGACTACTGGACCGTCTGGATGCGCATCCGCGAGAACATCTACAAAGCATTCTATGCAAACAACATCGCCATCCCGTTCCCGCAGGTCGACGTCCATCTCGATAAAATAGAAACCAACAACACCAACAAATAACCAATCACAACAACACCCATACCATGAAAAAACTCCTCCTCACCCTGCTCCTCACCCTCACCCTAGCCGGACTCCATGCCCAGAAAATCGAGGCCCACCTCTCCGACTCCGCCTTCGCCTCCGTCATCACCTGCGGTGCCGGCCAGGAATTCTACACCACCTTCGGCCACAGCGCCATCCGCATCTGCGACACCACGCAGCAGCTCGACCTCGTCTACAACTACGGCACCTTCAACTTCGACACCCCCCACTTCTACTGGACCTTCGCCCGCGGCCGCCTCAACTACCACCTGGCCCGCGGCACCTTCCAGAACTTCATATTCGAATACGCCTTCGAGGGCCGTGCCGTCTGGGAGCAGCGCCTCCTCCTCTCCAACCAAGAACTCAACAACCTCTTCATCCTCCTCGAAACCAACTACCAGCCCGAATACCGCTACTACATGTACGACTTCTTCCGCGACAACTGTGCCACCCGGGTGCGCGACATGGTAGCCAACAGCCTGTGCCACCGCCAGCTCAGCCCCGAGACCACCACCGACACCAACATTACCTACCGCCAGCTCCTCTACCGCTACACCGCCGACAACCTCCTCTGGTGGCGGCTCGGCGTCGACATAGCCCTTGGCCAGCGCTGCGACCACCGCTGCTCCAACTACGAGTACATGTTCTCCCCCATCGAGATGATGGCCCAACTCGACACCATGGCCGTCTCCGACACCCGCCAGCCCCTCGTGGCACCTGCCCAGCAGCTCCTCCCCGAGACCCGCCAGCCCCTCGCCCGCAGCGTCTCCCCCACCCTCCTCTTCTGGGTCCTCTTCATCGCCGTCATGGTCGTCACCCTCCTTGGCTGGCACAAAGGCTGGCGTCTTGGCTGGCTCGACGCCATCCTCTTCGTGCTGCCCTTCCTTGTCTCCGTGCTCGTCATCTTCCTCTGGTTCTTCACCAACCACTACTGCACCAAACCCAACCTCAACATCCTGTGGGCATCGCCCCTGTTCCTCTATTTTGCCATCCGCCAGCGCCGGAGCCACCGCGTAGTCATCAGCGTCCAGCTCGTCATGCTGCTGTGCGCCATGCTGCTCACCGTCGTCACCCTGCCCCAGCAGCTCAACGCCGCCATCTTCCCCATCTCCCTCATCCTCTTCCTCCGCCTCATCTCATTAATCAAAACAACGAGCCGCCATTCTAAAATAGAATTGAGACGTCGAATCAGGTAATGTCAAAACTAGTAATTTCCCAATTTACCGAGTCGTCAATTTTCATAGGCATGGGAAACTCGCCTTTTCAATGAATATGACATGGGAAATAAAATGGTGAAACGAATCAATAATAAAAACAAATAGCCGCGATGAAACAATTATTCTGTTTTTTCGTGCTGTGCCTGTTGAACATGTCCTTCCTGCATGCTCAGGATATGCAAACAAAATATCCGGTATTAAATGTTTACCGACTTTATGATCAAATCGATGATTATTTAAGAAAATATCACCGCGATACAAGTGAGAAGGCATATGCTAATTGTGCATTTTTTGTGAATGGGCAGTTCGTCGGATCAAGTGCAGGTTTTGTGCTATTCACAAATACTGAAGGAAACAGAGACACTGCTTTTTTCAGGCAAGACGGTAGTATGCTTATTTTTAGACAACAAGATTATAATAGAATGTTTCCTGGTAATAAGCCACAGGATGTGATAGAAAATGTAAAAGGCAGGGAAGAAATAACTATTGTATACGAAATCGATACCCGAGATGGATCCTATATGCGTGGTGATAGGATATCGTGGGTGAACGGGACGTTCATATTTGATAGTAAATTAATGCTCCTGTACACACCTCCCGAAATCCCATTTTGCAGTTATGTGTGTTTTTTTACGGGTAGAAAGTATTATAAGTATCCCTATTGTTATCATGTCTTATGGCATTTTGGATCCAGATCCGATATTCGCTATTATGGCGATAAGAAATACAAAAAAAAGGTATATCGCAATATGAGAAAAGTATGCAGTACTGCTTATTTTTAATCCCAAATTATTACTGGTGCGTTAAAATTTGAATGTTTATAGGTTTTAAAATAACCCGTTGGCGGAATTAATCTAAAGCATATTTGACATGGACAAGGGAACAGCCAGAGAGATAATTGACATACTGTAAAGTAGTAGAAAAAGCAATCTTAATGAGAACTCTAGAGAACAACCCAGTAGGTTGCTTGGCAAAGTTCCAGTTCAGCATAAACTGCCACACAGACTGTGAGAGGTTGATTAAGATATATTACTGTCCGCTAAACATTCATGCCTAAATTTTGATTCGTTGATTTACCGGACAGCCGACTATATTCACGTATATCCACATGTCCAAAGGGGGTAAAACCGTCTATTGAGTCGTAATCAAGCAAATTGGGCGATTTTTCAATCCGCATAACATTGCCAACAACAAAAGATTTGCCGGACAGCCGTTGTATTTACTTGATTATAGGGCTTATACATGCCGAATAACAGTAAAATCAAAGGTTAAAGACCATTTAGCGGACACCAATAAAAACAAATAAAAACAATCGCCCCACTCCACCGAGTTGGGGCGATTTTGCTTAATCACAATTTCCGATAGTGCTACTGCCGAAACACAACCGCAGCACAAACTACAAGGCTCAAAGGCGAAAGGTAGTTATTTTTTTCATCTTTGCACATCGACAAAGTTCTGATAGCGAACTGCCTGGTGCGATATAGCCGAAGGTGAGGTCAATAGCGTGAGACATAATGTAGTTATTGCACATAGCGGCAGAATGGCGGTCAATGCGTTGCTGGTCTGTAATCGATACCACCAGGAGGCGGTCTTGGTCATGGAGAGTCTGCAGATGATATGGAAGTTTGTGATACTGTTTACGACCAAGCACCATGATGATAGGGCAAGTGCCGGATGCCAACAATTCCAACACCGATTGCTCCAACTGGCTGTGGAATGTGCTCATTATGGGTTCTGAGCCTTTGGCCATAGCCACAGCCCAATCCAGACATGGAAGTATGGCACTACTGCATGTAGTGCGAGAACAAAGAAAGCCATGCTTCGGCAATTCCAACAGCGATGTGTTACCCAATAGCGTCATTCACTCTCCAATTCGTCACCCATACGATATTTGATGTCGTAGTTAATAATGAAATCAAGTTCCTCCTCCGTAAAACCGTAGTGCTTGGCAAGGACCTTGTCTATTTTATCCATAATATCCTTATTTAGATATTTCCTATATGTAACAGTTTCTTGGTTTCCGTTAGTTTTGCTCTGAATGATATAGTGGTGAGCATTATCTCTCAATGCCATATCTAAATCATTACTTAATTTAACTAGTTGATTTTCTATCTTTTGAGGGTAATCTAGATTACTCCCGAACATCCAAGATTCTGTAAAGTTGAATAGGTCGTAATTTGTTGAGTAATACCACCAAAATAAATTACTATTCAAAAATGCCATAAAAACTTTTGAGTCGAATCCTTTCAAAAATGACTTGCTCCGATTACTGGTGGTTTCAGCATCAAAGGGATCATTCAATATCGTAATCCAATATCCGCCTCCTGCACTTCGATAATAAACACTATTTCTAGAAGAATAGCCTAAATATCTAGAAATTGGTCCATTAGAATAGTATTTTTGCATTATTTTTGATTCGATATCTGTGTTTACCTTCACAATGGATCCAACACGCGATTGCTCTACACTAATGTAACTAATATTATTAAACAAAATACTTCTTATTTCCGCATTCCAACGAGTAATTCCTGTGGTATATGATTTATGAAGCAACTCTCGACTGTTAGATGAGATGAATATTGATAGCCTTTGAAGTACACCAACAAACAATTGGGCAGGTCTCTGATGAAAAGTAGAAATGTATAATTCATGACTATTATTTCTTAACACCTTCTGTAATGGAGTCATGCTTTCATTGGAAAAGCCTGAAATTGGAATAATCATTCCTATTTTATTAGACTCATTACTAAGCAAAAACGATCTTTCAATTATAAACGCAAAAAGGTTATTGGTTGAAATTGTATTATAGCCAATCAATTTGTATTTGTCTGACACTGACCGATGTGTGACTTTGTCCTTTTTTGTATATACAACATACGGCGGATTGCCAATAATTACATCAAAGCCACCATTACCAACAATAATCTGATAGAACTCAGCAAGCCAATGGAATGGCTGATGGGAGCGAAGCCATTCATCATAGTTGTTGCCTCCAGTCATCACGGTATTCATGTAGTGGTTTAGGATGTCGTTCAACTGGTTGAGCCGCTCTTTCAACTGAATCTTTGTAGCTTTGATACTGGCATTATCGTCATAGGTCTTCAATTGCTCTGAGCGGAACAAGTCATAAGCCTTGGAAACCAACAACATTTGTTGACGGATTTCCTGTTTGGTATCCTCTGGTGCCATCAATTCCACTAATGCCTTCTCCAATTCTTTCTCAGTGGCATAGCCCACCAAGGTGTTGCCGCATCGGATATTGAAATCAATATCGGGCAATGGGTCAAGGCCTAGGTTGTCTTTCCGTTTGTCCACATCCACTACGGCAACCATCTTTAGAAATAAGCGCAACTTGGCTATCTCTGTTGCCTCTACCATAATATCCACACCATAGAGGTTGCGCAGAATGATGCTTTTATAGATAAAGTATTGGCGGTTACTGCTATACTTAGCTTCCAATTCTTCCAGCTCGGCTTTGAATAGGTTCTTGTTTTGCGAATGAAATTCCTCCATTCGGTCTAAGCAGGCCTCATACAGCGGTTCGAGAATATTGAGTGCGGCAAACAAGAATGCGCCCGAGCCACAGGTGGGGTCGAGAATGGTAATATGCTGGAGAGCATTATAGAAATGGCCAACGTAGAGGTGGTCTGAGGTGTTGCGCAGCACATCCTCGCAGAATTGGCGAATGTCGAGGTTGTAGGTGATAAAGTCGTTGATATGCGAGATTTCTCCGCCACCGATTTTATTCAACAAGTTTTCGCATCGTTGCAGTCGCTCAATGGTTTCGCGCCAAATTTCGGTGGGTAGGGCAAACTGTTCATGGGTTTTCTCATTCCACCTGGAGCGTCGGTCTAATAGGTTTGGCTTGGTGGTGTCGATACCCTGGCTGATATAGTCGGGCAACTGTTGCTGCCAGTCGCTTGTGTATCCTTTCTTAACGGCATCATATATATATTGGTCGCCACTCTGTTGCAGATGTTGCCAAACAAAGCCGTTGGTTTTGAACGCATCGGCTGATTTTTCGGCGGTTCGGTCCATCAAGAATGGTATGATGCAGTTCTTGCCAATATATTCTGTGATATCTTCTTTGGTGTAGTATGCACCCATGGCGGCACGGTCGTTGATATACTGCTCAAAGATATAGCCAAGCACATCGGGATTGATGTCTTTGCCGCTAGCTGTCAGCCGAGTGTCAAGATGCCAGTTCCACTTGTCGAAAAAGTTGAACAAATCCACAAAGGCCTCATCTTTGATGTCAATACCACTGTTCTCTCGCTCTAGCTGGTGGTCGTCAAACATGCCACCATTGAGATAGGGTATGCGGCCATAGATAACTCTAAACTCATCAGTTTCATGTTTCGGATTGTTCAATCCATCATGGAATAGAGAGCAAAGGAATCTTTTGTAGAATGTGCCAAAGAACTTGTCTTCGCCCTGCTTCTCTCTTACCCATTTCAGTTTCTCTTGCAGATAGTTGGTGTTTAGGTCTAGAAAACCTTTCTTCTGAATGAAATAGCAGAACATCAGTCGGTTGAGCATGACCGAAGTGTACCAGTCGCGGTCTTTCTCGTTGTCAATACCTGTGATATGAGTGGCAAATCGCTTATGCTCTTTGCGAAATTGGGTATAGAAATCTTTGGTAACTTTCTCGCTGTTGAGGTGAAATGAGCCTTGTACGCGCTGTTTGACATCGGTGATAGTTATCTCTTCATCCAAATCAAAGGAGAAATCATCTATCTTCGACCATAAGAATTCGGCTTGAGATACTCCATCATATTCGGTCTTTACCAATTCGCGTTTCTCATTGGTTTTGACCGGAGTAAGCCAAAGGTGATGAATAGTGCCCTCCAGAACAAAAATACAGATATAGTCGTAGCCATGCTTGCGCAGCTGGTTGTCAATCTTCTTGCACTCCGATGAGGTGGGCAATGCTGGCAACGTGCAGCTATATACCTGAAATCCATTTTTCTGAGCCACGGGATTAAAGGTGTACTGCTGTTGGTCAATATCAATATTTAGCGACTGATGGCTGATGGGATTGTTCCAGCCCATCTCGGTGATGAACAATTCGGCAAACTGTTCTTGCTCAATCAGTTGATCAAAGTCTTTGCGTTTCATACTCAATCGTTATTAGAAAGGTTTTTCAAACCCATGGAACAAATTACCCGAGCCTCTTTCTCTTCGTCATCTTCGGTTCGCACAATGCAGAGCTGGTTGGCATTGTACATCTCAACCAAATATTCCGAGAAGGCATCAATCAGCTCGTGCCGTTTGAGCATCTGTCCAAGGGTGAACTTGGATTGCTCTCGCATGGGATAGTTATATATTTGATCGATAGCGGATTTCAGCTCGGGGGTGGCAAAGAGAGGGTTGTTGTTCATATAGTCTTCCATCATCGTCACCACTTTATATTTGGTGCTGAATCTGCTGCCCAACATGCCATTAGTCTTGAAATTCATTTCGTTGACAGCCGTTAGTGCCTTGTCAACAAGGTTGTGATGGATGTCGAGTGGATCAATGGCTGGCGTGAGGCAGTCACATTCCATGGCTTTCAGAATGGTGAGCTGCGATTGCGTCACCACACGGCCTTTAGTGTCAATCCAGGTGAGCATATCGCTTTCGCTGGAAGTCTTGGCGTATGTTATCACACCCTCGTCTATCGATCGACCAGTATTCTGTTTGGTCGTGTATGATTTTTCGGGAATGGCAGGAATGATTTTCTTGAGTTCGGGGTTGGCATCGGTGGCATTCTTCCAAATCTGATAGGCATAGCTGGCCATATCTACATCGCCATCATCCTCATCGTCCAGGCTTCCGGCCTTCTCGTTGAAGAGGTCTTGCAGATTCTTCTCGTTGCCCTCAAAGAATATCTCATCGCTGCCCACCACATTGGCATTCTCGTTGATACGGTCGTTGAGTCGGCGACGCAGACGAATTACATTTTCCACCCCCTCGGCCGGGAAGAAAGAGTAGCAGAAAATCTTGTCAGCCTCCTGACCGATACGATCCACACGACCGGCACGCTGAATCAGGCGGATGATGGCCCAAGGCATATCGTAGTTGACAATAATGTGTGAGTCCTGGAGATTTTGGCCTTCAGAAAGCACATCGGTAGCCACTATCACACGCAATTCTTTGTCGGGGTTGGCGTTGTTGCTACGCGGCGAGAAGGCCTCAACTGTTTCGGTAGGGTTTTTGCTAGCACCAGTCACACAAGCCACATCGGCAATGCCACGTTTCTGCAACTGCCTGTAGATATAGTTGGCCGTATCGCTATACTGCGTGAACACAAGCACTTTTTCCTTGCCATGAGTTTGTGAGATGAGATTGGTGAGTTCATTAAGTTTTTGGTCTTCTGCAGCCTTCCATTGTCCGCAGATTTTGAGCATGGCGAATAGGGTATCGCAGTCCTTCTTCAACTGGGTCTTGAGCGAGCGTTTGAAATAACCTGAGTCAAGGCGTTTGACCGAGCTATCGGCCTTTGACATAACGAATTCATAATAATTCTTGGCAACACGCAAATATCTATCAGGGTCGGTGCTAATGGAAAACACACCATCCTCTTCATGCACAATGCCTTCTTCGCTAGGAATGCCCGGCATGGTGTTGGGGTCTTCATCCTCAAGGAAATCATCGGAGAGAGCATTTTCGTCACTGATAGGTAGCTTGAGTTTGTTATCAATAGCATAGACGAACACCATGTTGCGCAGTATATGCCGAGCAATGGTCAACATAAACACATAGCCACAAGAATCAATACGCTTAAAGAATGTGCTCATGCAAAACCCCATCATGCGCTGTCCGGCACGAGAAAGGTTCTCTAAATACTGCTTGTCTAGCTTGCTGGCTTCGGCAACTTTCTTCTCATCAATGTATTTCGACAGTCCGTATCGTGGCAACATCAAAGAGCGCATGGTTTCAATCATATCATCGCTATAGAGGCGCGAATATTGGTCGCCATCTTTGGTTGTGTATTTGATGGCTTTAGGTATGCGGTCAGGAAAATAGCTGCGGTGTCCGTCGTTGAATTGTAGATATTTGCGGTTGCAGGTGGGATCTGTCAATGCATAATTCTCTTTAATGAAGGTGCGAGTTCTGCGAACCAGGAACAGTTTCATCAAGTCTCGCCAATCCTCAACTTTGTCGCTTTGCTCAAAAGCACGAAGACTGCGGATAAAGACCTCATTGTGTTTCATCAGGAACTGGCGCTCGCCACCACACGCATTGATGTATTGCTCTGGGCGAATGCCTAAATCGGCATCGGGGTCAAGGAAAAGTCGTAATTGGTTGCCTAAATCGGAAAAGTCCTTGTTGTAAGGTGTTGCGGTAAGCAACAGTACTTTGCAGTCCATCGACTGGATTAAGTCGCGGATATTGTGATATCGAGAGCCTTCGGAGTTGCGCAAATTGTGGCTTTCGTCGATGATGACCAGCTTGTAATACTTCATGTTTTCGACATCCAGTTTCTTCTGGAGCGACATTACATCGGCTTTGAGGTCGTATTTGACAATGTACTTGTGCCACATTTCCTGTAAGTTAGCCGGGCAAATAATAAGCGTGCTTGCATAGAACTGCTGTTCGAAAAGTTTGGCCACGGCACAAGCTGTGATGGTCTTGCCCAAACCGACCACATCGCCTATCATAGCACCTCCCCGCTTGTCGTTGGCCAGATGTTTGGCAGCTATCTTTACAGCTGTTTCTTGGAATTCAAAAAGATCCTTGCGGAAAACAGGTGGCAAGGTGTATTCTGCTATACCTGTACGCGCATCTTGCGACAGCATATAAGCAGTTTTTAGATAAATATAGTAGGGCGGTATCGTTTCAGGGGATGCCCAGCTATTCTCTATCACATCAATTAGTTCGGTTGTAATGTCAATTGAAAATTTGTCTTCCCACCGGTCGTTGAACCATTGCGCCAAGAACTCGGCATTACCTGTGTCGTCCATCTCGGCATTGAGTTCGCCTTGGCCAGTCAGTCCACTATAGGTAAGGTTGCTACTGCCCATGAATGCATATACTTTGCGCAGGTTGCTTTTGGGATTATGGGCAAGATAAAGTTTGGCATGGAGAGGGTTGCGCAAAAATAGCTTCACACATACTTTGTTCTCCTTCATTTGGGAGCAAAGGGTGCGAAGCGTTATTTCGTCTTGTGCTGTGGTGCTACCAATGAGCAACTGCTGACGAAATTCCTCTGCAATCTTGCGTTTGCACTTCTGCACATAATCGGCATCAGGAATAAACTGGCGTTTGGCATAGCGCAATCTTACCAATTCCTGGGGTGCTTTCTGCATGCCAATCAGAAGTCTGGCGGTGCGGTGCACTCGCTCATCGCCTTCGTAAATGTATTCTCCTTCAAGTTGGTTGATTTCGTCGGCAATAAAATCCCAACCACGAAGGTTGAAATAGCCGACACAGAAATCCATACGCTGGATACCGGGTTCTGTTATAACATCCTCCAGTATCTGCTTGAATTTCTTTCCATCGCCTATATTATCATAGATTTTGGACATCGTTTCTGCGCAGTTGTTGTGCGTGTGCTTATCATTCAGGGCTTACGGGCAGCACTAGGGCAACAAAAAAGCGCGGACTTGTGATTATCCACGCCTTGAGGCCCTGAGACTGCCCATACAACCAGATAAGTCACGTCCACGCATTGCGCAGACGTTTGGCTGACTTATTCGTAGGCTGTATATTCATTGAAATTTCTCAGGTTTCAAGGCAGTGCCGAATAAATAGCAAACGCTATGTTAATAATATGTCTATTTCAATATGTTATGTCTGTGTTGTATTACTTTTTAAATGATGATACATATATTTTTATTAGGTGCAAAGATAGTCATTTTTTCTGACTTAATGAGAAAAAAAGAATGCCGCAGTGCCTTATCGTGTTATTATCAAGGGGTTTGGAGTACTGAGTCTTGGGGATTCAGGCATGGCCAGAGAGCTATTTCTAGCCATTTTTTTGCGAAAATAGACAAAACACACCGTTCTGTTCCCAAATCAGTTACTGGAGACCAGCCAGGACAATAGGATTTCTAGAATTGTAAAATTATGTATGTGAAAATTGAAATCGGCTTACGACGCGGAGATGCGGTTAGTGTGTTGGTGCGCTGCAACTCCGTTGTAGCTCCGTTGATTCTACGGGGTAAGAAGGCTGCCTGTAGCAGCCTTCGATAGCGTAGCGGAGAAATCATCTAGTTTGGATAGCGGCCCAACATGGGGTATGCAAAGACTGTAGGGAGGTCGCAAAATATAGAATCTAGAATGGATTTTTGCAACGGTGCGCACATTTGTGTGTAATCAATGTGCTATGCGATTCTATATTCTAGATTTATGGCCATACTGAGGTGGAAGACAGTTACTGATGGTGCGAATGCAGATGCGCTATTATTTGAATAACAGCAATTTAAAAGCCAATCCGCAACAAATACCCAATGCCGGATGATTTGACGCAAATATAGAATCAGATTCTATGTCTAGAATGTATTCTATATCTATTGGTCATTCAACCTCATTTTGATTGGCGCAGGAGTTGATTAGTTTTTCACGAATAAAGCGAATGGATGAAGTATATTAATTCCTAACATTCGGGATTTTTTGACTGCTTTCTTGTTTAGCGATGTGTCTCTTTTTTGACTACAGAAAGCACGAAATAAATGGAAATTTTTCTTGTTACGGATGTTTGTCGCAGTGGTAAAAACTCGCAGAAATGGCCTTGCGTTGCAAAGCAGGAAGACACGAAAAAAGGACGCGAAGTCAGGCAGTTTTCTACTACTTGCGGATGATTGTAAAATTATACATGTAAAAATGTATAATCGGTTTCTGTCTAATTGAATCATTTTTCGATGATGTCGGTAAAAAATGAATTTGACCACCGCTGGACAAAGAACCATTTTATCCTACTGATTTCCAACGTACTTTGACTAAAATACGATTCCTAACGAAATCTTTAAATGTAAAATGTATAATCGCTTTTGAAGCGTGAAACCGTGTTTTTGCCCCTGCTATCGAAATTTTGATTTTACATTTTACATTTGCTCACGCATAATCGCCCCAAGCCTGAAATGTAAAATTTTACATTTTCACATCCCATTTTACATTTTAACAACTGTTTGAGAGAATTTGCACCCATGTTATCCATTGCCTAACAATCATTTACACACAAAAGACTCTACCCAGGTCAGCAAATGTAAAATGTAAAATCCATTTTTTCATCCCCACCCCAAAAAGCATAGAAATCTGGCAGACCTCATTATACAATTTTACAAAAGGCTACATCTAAAAATTGTCTTTCTGACCGAGCAAGCTCGGCCGGAAAGACTGAAATACGAGGATTTCCGTTTGAAGTTTCGCTTGCGAAATTGAGATTATCCAATTTTTAGAGGTCACCTAAAGCTAAAGTGCCCACAGGGCAGGAAAAGAGTAGACCCGTTGTAACTCCGTTGTAGACCCGTTGAAGACCCGCTCGTGAAACACCGCCTTCATCGGTGTTTCACAGGGGCTGGAGGTTTTTATGGCTGAATTATGGATTTTTCTTTTTCTAGAGATTATCTATAACTTATCCTTGGTGATTGCAATACGACCAGTAGAGCGAGTCTGGGTTCAGGAAATTGCCATAGGGGGTGTGGCGGGTGAAATGGATGATCACTTGCCGCAGGATGCTGGGCGTGCGGGTCCAGGCCTCGGAGGCTATGGCCACCGGCACCCCGCCATAGTAGGCCTCGGCTATGGCGCCGGCTATGGCGCAGAGGGTGTCGGAATCGCCACCCAACGACACGCCCAGCCGCATACAGCTCTCGAAGTCGGCGCTCTCAAGGAACACCACAAGGGCCTGGGGCACTGTCTGCTGGCAGGTCTCGTTGAAACGGTAATGGGGGCGGATCTCATCGCAGGTGCGCGAGAGGTCGTAGCCAAAGCTGGCTTCTACGAAGTCTTTGATCTCGGCCTTGCTACTGCCTGTGCGGGCCATGAAGATGGCCGCCGCCGTGGCCTGCGCCCCTTTCACCCCCTCGGGGTGGTTGTGGGTGATGACGGCGGACTGCTCGGCCCAGTAGAGGGTTTCTTCCAGGGTGGGGAAATACCATCCGCAACCACTCACCCGCATGGCCGACCCATTGCCAAAGCTGCCGTAGGGGCGGCGACGGTATTTGCCGTCGACGTACTGGCTGCCCCGTAGCTGCTCGGGATGGAAGAGCCAACGCCTGAAACTTCCACCATAGCCGGCATCGGGGTACTGATGCGCAAATTCTAGCATGCATCTCTCTAGGTCTGCCTGGCTGCGCTCCGGCCCCAAGGAGAGCCATCGGCCCACGGCCATGGTCATGACGGAATCATCGGTAATACGGCTTTTTCTGGTGAAAAGCTGAAATTCTGTTGTCTTGATATTATTAAATTCAAATACGGATCCTATAATATCGCCTGTAATTGCACCTAACATGGGATTTAGATTTATGATTTATGAGTGGGCTGACGCTTTGGAGTTATGAATTATGAATTATGAGTTATGAGTTATGAGTGGGGCGGCAGCCGGTCAATTCACTATTCACTATTCACAATTCACTAATTTATGAGTTATGAGTGGGGCGGCAGCCGGTCAATTCACTATTCACTATTCACAATTCACTATCAATATTTTACATTCTGAATTCATACGGAAGGACTACGTTGGCGGCATTGCGCACGGGAGCGAATAACGGGGCTACTATCTGGGAGGTGTAGCCGGCATGGCCGCAGCCGATGGGGGTGACCATGAATTTGTACTCGGGGTGGCTGAGGGCGAACTCGCAGAATCGAGCGATGGCCTGGCACATGACGACAAACGAGACTCCGGTGGTGGGGATGGCATAGGAGCGACCTTGCAACCCTTCGGGTCGGCCGTAGACGGCTCCGTGATAGGCCAAGGCATTGAGGGCACAGCCTCCGTTGTGGGTGCCCTTGGCATTGCTTCCAAATACGTAGATCTGATTCATGACAGGATAGGTTTTTGTTGTGTCCATAATCTGAATGTTTTATTTGTGTAATTTTGACGCAAAGTTACGACTATTTTCTAAATAAACAAGAAAAAATTTTAGTTTTTTCTCAGAGTTACAACACAACAAATTGGTTTACAAGATGTAAATGATTATATTTTTTTTACGGCAACCATTCCTTCCAGGAAGGATTTGGGCAGAAAAGTGCTTTTGTTTGTGTAAATTTTACACTTTAAACTAGCACTAAATTGAAAGAAGCAATATATATTGCTGATTTTCAATGTAGTAAGGCAGAATACTAGAATTCGAGACCGGAGACAGCGGCCTGGCGGCGCTGATGGTATTGGTCTGAGACAAAGGAGTATAGGTTGGCCGGACGGCTGGCTCCGGCGCTGCGGCGCTCACCAACGGGGGCTATGATTTGGGAGGCGAGCATCTTCTTCTGGAAATTACGGCGGTCGAACTGGGTGTCGAGGATTATCTCGTATACGTGTTGGAGCTCGGTCATGGTGAATTTCGGGTCGAGCAGATGGAAGGCTATGGGCTCGAAATAGATTCTTTCGCGCAGATGGCGCTGGGCGGCAGCAAGGATGTCTTTATGGTCGAAGGCCAACTCAGGCAGCTGGCTCAGGCTGAACCACTGGGCATCGCTGGCATCGGTGCCGCCACGCACCTCGGCAATAGGCATCAAACCCATATAGGCCACGGTGACAACACGGCCGCGGGGGTCGCGGTCGATGGCGCTATAGGTGCGGAACTGGTCGAGGAAGGCTGGAGTGAAATGGGTTTCTTCGTAAAGTTCGCGCATGGCGCAGGCCTCCAAGGTCTCGTCCTCGTGCAGGAAGCCGCCAGGCAGCGCCCATGATCCGCTGAAGGGGTCGAGGTTGCGCTGGATGAGGAGCACTTTCAGCTGGGATCCGTCGAAGCCGAAGATAACGATATCGGCGGTGAGGGCTGGACGAGGGAATTGATATGTATATGGCATAGAGTAATTTATGATTTAAGATTTATGATTTATGAGTGGTTGGCGCGGGCTGGATTTATGAGTTATGATTTATTATTTATGATTTATGAGTGGGGCAGCAGCTGGTCAATTCACTATTCACTATCTTATGATTGTAGATTGTAGATTTTAAATTGTAGAGTGGCTGGCGCGGGCTGGATTTATGAGTTATGAATTATGATTTATGAGTTGGGGGCAGCCGGTCAATTCACTATTCATTATTCACTATTCATTATTCACTATTCACTTTTTACTCTTGGAGCCGCACACGGGGGTCGAGAATACCATAGAGGATGTCGGTGAGGATATTGATGACGATGAGCAGCACGCAGATGAACAGGATGGCCCCCATGACGACGGGGAAGTCGTACTTGTCCAGGCCGTCGACAATCACGATGCCCATGCCTTTCCAGTCGAAGACATATTCCACAAACACCGCGCCCGCCAGCAGGCCGGCCAGCCACCCCGAAGCTGAGGTTACTACGGGATTCAGCGCACCACGGAGGGCATGATGGAATATCACCCGCCGAAACGGCAGGCCCTTGGCTTTGGCTGTGCGGATATAGTCCATGGACAGGGCCTCGAGCATACTGTTGCGGGTGAGCTGGGTGAGGGTGGCCAAGGGGCGGATGCCCAGGGTGACGGCAGGCAGGATGAGGTTCTTAATGTCGAGGTATTCGCCGGTACCGTAGTCGTCGACGGTATAGAGGTTGCCGAACATATTCAGATGGGTAACATCGGCCATCACATAGGCAAAGAACCACGCAATGAGTATGGCGGCAAAAAAGGACGGGAGCGACATGCCCAGGGTGGAGACAACCAGGGTGAGCCGGTCGACCCAACTGTCTTTGTACAAGGCGGATAAGATACCGAGGATGATGCCCACCAGCAGGGCAAACGACAGCGAGACGACAGCGAGCAGGGCTGTCTGGGGGAAGGCCGTGGCTATGATTTCCGATACCTTGCGCTTGGACTGGTAGCTGCGGCGGAGGTAGGGCGATTTGAGCACAACGGATGTTGGACCAATGGAGAACAGGGTTAAATAGGGAGCGTATTTATCATCGGAGAGGTAGAAATAGCTGTCGGGGTCGGAATTATTATGGGCCGAGATGGGCAGCAGGTCGTTGAGGTAGTTGGCATACTGCAGGGCTACGGGCTTGTCGCGGCCCAGATCGCGATTGATGATTTCGATGCTTTCGGCATCGGCACGCTGACCCAGCATCATTCGCGCAGGATCGCCAGGGAGGATGTTGAATAAGAAGAAGACAAGCGTTACTACTCCCAGTAAAACAAGGAGGCCATAGGTGAGTCGTTTTATGGTGTAGCGAAGCATTTAATGAATTATGAGTTATAATTTATGATTTATGAGTGGGGCGGGAGCCATTTTTGATGTTAGAGTGTAGATTGTAGAGTGGCTGGCGCTTGGGATTTATGATTTATTATTTATGAGTGGGCTGCGCGGTCAATTCACTATTCACTAGTCAGCAACTATTAATTATTAATTCTTAATTATTATTAGCTATTTCTCAGTCCTCGGACGATGGATTTCTTGGCTACGAAGTCTTTGAGGTAGTAGGGCTCGAAATAGGCTACATCCTCCAACTGGTTGTCGGCCAGCTTCTGCAAGGCTATGGGCAGCATTCCGGCAGCAGAGATCTGGAACTCGGGAGCATATCGGGCATTAGGATGGACACCGAGGATATCGCGGGTCTTGGCGGCACCATCGCCACAGAAGACCACCTCTCTAGTGTTCAGGTAGCTGTCGTAGATTCCGGGTTCGATGATATCCGCACTGACGGATTTGACCTCGCCACTACGGCTGTAGACCGCGGTGTAGCACTCCATGCGGCGGGCATCGATCATTGGGCATACAAGGCCTTGATAGTCTGGATGCTGGGAGAAATATTGCATGGCCATGCCGTGCAGCGTGGGAACAGCAATCAGCGGAATGGAGAGCGCATAGCAGAATCCCTTGGCCGAACTGACACCGATGCGGAGGCCGGTGTAGCTTCCGGGACCCGAAGAAACACAAACGGCATCCAACGCTGAGGGCTGAAGGCCACACTGTTGGAGCAATTGGTCGACAAAAATGGAGAGTTTTGAAGAATGCGCATTGGCCTCGGCCGAATGGAGTTCGGCAAGAATCTGGTTATCTTTGGCCAACGCTACGGAGCAAACAGGCGTAGCGGTTTCTATCAGTAAAATAGTCATTGTAGATTTTTGAGCAATTGGTGAATGGGGAAAATAAGGGACTAACGCATGTCGACCACTTCGACATTGGGGTGAGACTGAGTGTCGAAGGTGAAGTCGGCATCAGCAGCCTTGGTATTCTTGAAATTGCTGATGATGAATTCGTCGCGCGAAGAATCATAGTTATGCTGCTCCATCTTCTTGAGGAGGCCGGTCTTGGAATTGATGAAGACACGCACTTTATGATAGGGGCGGCTTTTCTTGGGCTGGAGGTCGATGATGGCAGTGCCGTCCTCTTCGTCGCGTATGTATTTGGCACGGAAGGCCTTATTGTAGTTGGCCAACAGAACGGCAGGATTGGTCAGGTCGTCTTGGGCTGTAGTCATGGGCGAAATCATGACCTCCTTGGCGGTCTTGTTGTACTGCCAAACGGCCTTGCCGTCGGAATAGACTTCCAAGTCGTTGGACTTCACACGATAGCGAGGAGAATTATAGAGCACCTCGGCCTTCTGCCGAGAGACCTCCTTCTTATTTGCATCGCGACTGACAACGGTTACGGTGAAGCTGACTGTTCCAGACATTTTGGCAGCGGCCTTTCTGAGCAGCGCCTTTGCGGCCTCGTCGACAGCACCTTCGGCCGTGTGGGTGAGCTGGGCAAAGACGGGCGAGATGGCAAAGACGGCCAAAGTGATGAATATGAAAAGTTTTTTCACGATATGTATCTTTATGTTATTAATTTCGGGTATGTCTACATTAAGTATGACTACGACCTATTATATTGCACAATTAATGAAGATTGGCACCAATGAGGCGCATGAATTCCTCTCGTGTGCGTATATCTTTCTTGAACAGACCGGTGAAGTCGCTCGTGGTGGTGACGGAATTCTGTTTCGACACCCCCCGCATCGACATGCACATGTGCTGGGCTTCGATGACGACGGCCACACCTAATGGGTTGAGGGTGTTCTGAATACAGTCTTTGATCTGCCGGGTCAGTCGTTCCTGAACCTGAAGGCGGCGGGCATAAGCATCCACAATCCGAGGAATCTTGCTGAGACCCACAATGGTGCCGTTGGGGATATAGGCCACATGGGCTTTCCCAACAAATGGCAGCATGTGGTGTTCGCACAAGGAATACATCTCTATGTCCTTCACAACCACCATCTGCTTGTAGTCTTCGTGGAAGAGGGCTGAGCGCAGAATCTCCTCGGGGTCCTGATCGTAGCCATGCGTGAGATAGAGCATGGCCTTGGCAATTCGTTCTGGCGACTTGAGCAAGCCTTCGCGCTGAGGGTCTTCACCCAAGAGGTCGAGAATCGCCTTGTAGTGTTCGGCAATTTTAGCAACACTCTGCTCGTCGTATCTATCTATTCTTTCGTATCCTTTTTCGTCCATGATAATTTTATTTCTTGAAGTAAAGTCGCTAGTATTTATTAATGTATAGTTATAAATATAAATATGCTATCGGCTTTATTAACTTTCACGACCTATTCGACATATAACAACAAACCCTTGAGGTATTCTCCTTCAGGGTGGTAAATGCTGACAGGATGGTCGGCGGCATGGGGCAGCTGGCGAACAATGCGCACCTTGCGATGGGCGTTGGCGGCTGCCGTGAAGCACATGGTTTGGAAATCGTCGCGACTGACAGCCTGCGAGCAGCTGAATGTCAGCAGCAGTCCGCCGGGACGGATTTTCTCCATGGCCTTCTGATTGATATTTCTGTAACCTTTCAATCCCTGCTGAAGCGAGCGATGGTTTTTGGCAAAAGCCGGAGGGTCGAGGATGATGACATCGAACTGGTCGCTCACGGTATCCAGATATTGCAACACATCGGCTACCACACCCTTATGCGGGGCCTCTTGTCCAAAGTTCAAGGCAGCGTTTCGATTGCAGAGAGCAATGGCTTTCTTGCTGATATCCACGGTTTCAACATAGCTGGCTCCACCGCGCAATGCGCCCAGGCTAAAACCACCTGTATAGCCAAAACAGTTGAGCACTCGACGACCTGGAGACAAGGTGCCCACAAGGTGGCGATTCTCACGCTGATCGACAAAAAAGCCAGTCTTCTGGCCCTCGAAGAAGTTAATCAGCAGGCGGTTGCCATCCTCGCATATCTCCCACTCCTGAGGCTCCTCGCCCCAAATATAGGCATCCTCCACACCGCCACCAGGGATTGTGGTGGAACTTTTGTCGAACACCGAAGTGAGTTTTAGCTCCTGGGTAAAGAGACGCACAAGTAATGGGAATGTGCGATGCATGCCAACACTATGAGCCTGAAGCACTAATACGCCATTATAATAGTCAGCCACCAATCCGGGCAAGAAATCGCCCTCGGCATGAACCAAACGAAACACATTGGTGTCGGGCATATCGAAAAAGCCTAGACGACGGCGATATTCAACAGCCTGACGCACGCGGTCCTCCCAAAACTCTGGATGGCTGTCGGGATCCACATCGGGAGTGTCGAAGCTCAGCACCTTGCAGATGATGCTTTCGTTTTGGAAATGACCTGATGCCAGCCAATTACCGCCAGCATCCATCACATCAACGATATCGCCTTCCTGAGGATTGCCAACACGTTTGCGCACTGCACCCGAGAAGATCCATGGGTGACGCCGCATGACAGCTTTATCTTTGCCCGGGGCAAGTATTAGTTGAGGTCGTGACATTTGAGTTTCTTAATAGTTTCAAGAGGATTCTCCGACTTAAACACCGCACTGCCGGCCACAAGTACATCGGCACCAGTCTCAAAGAGACTGGCCGCATTGTCGGGAGTGACGCCGCCATCGATTTCAATCAGGCATGAAGGATTCTTGCGGTCGCAGAGTGCGCGGAGCTGTTTGACTTTAGCGTAAGTGTTCTCAATGAATTTCTGACCACCGAAGCCAGGGTTGACAGACATCAACAGCACAAGGTCGCAGATCTGAACGGTGTCTTCCAACATGGCCACAGGGGTGCCCGGATTGAGAACAACGCCGCATTTCATTCCGGCATCCTTGATAGCATGAAGGGTGCGGTCGAGATGGGTGCATGCCTCATAGTGGACAGTGATAATATCGGCGCCAGCCTCTTTAAAATCATTTATATATCGGCCTGGGTCCATAATCATCAGATGGACATCCAAAGGCTTCTTGGCATGTTTCTTAATATATTTGATCACGGGCTGGCCAAAGCTGATATTCGGAACGAACATACCATCCATCACATCAACATGGAACCAGTCGCACTCACTGGCATTGAGCATTTCTAAATCGCGCTGAAGATTGCCAAAATCAGCCGATAACAATGAAGGTGAAATCAGTTTCATATAGTTTATTGATAGTTGTAGAACTACTTAGAATTTTAGTTTCTCGAAATTGCGACCATACACGCCCTGGGTCTTGCTGACCGAGAGAAAGGCGTCCGCATCGATACGATGGATGATCTGCATGACGCGAGACTTATCGGTACGGTGCACCATAATGATAAGCACAGGGTTGTGCTGATGGCTATAGCAGCCTTCGGCATCAAGCAGAGTGGCACCGCGGCCCACCTCTTTGGTGACGGCATCGCCAATTTCATTGTTCTGCTTGGAGAACACCATGATCTGATAGGACTGCTTGTTGCCGTCAACAATCATATCAAGCACATAGGTCATGGTGAACATGACGATATAACCAAACACCACATTCTCAATCTTGCTCGACACGAAGTAGGAAAGACCAATGATGATCAAATCAAGATACATGATCACCTTGCCGGGCGAGATATTGTAATACTTGCTGAGAATGAGGGCGATAATGTCGGTGCCACCAGTGTTGCCACCCATTGAGAAAGCCAAGCCGATACCAACGCCACACAGCGCGCCACCAATAATGGCACACATGAATCCGCCGAACTGCGACACATCGAAAAGCGTGTCGATATGCAACACCTGCTGCCAAAGAATAAAACCTAAAGCAGAAAGAACGATACCGTAAATGGTGTTGACGCCGAATTTGGAGCCTAGGAACTTGAGACCCACGAGGAGCAAGCATGTGTTAATCACAAAGCTCATCACACCGATGGGGATATGAACGCCTAAAGCATAATAGATAACGGAGCATATACCGCTCACACCACCACCCACAATCTGTGCGGGAAGCATCACAGCCGACCACGCAAAGGTGTAGACCAAGATGCCCAAAGTGATTACCAAATAGGACCAAATGATTTGTCTTTTTTCCTGAAATATCTGCATAGCTTTTCTCTATTAATCGTTTACGGGGATATTGTAGTTGCGGGCGCCAAAGATAGCAGAGCCCACTCGCACAAGGGTGCTACCCTCTTCCATTGCAATCTGATAGTCGCCACTCATGCCCATCGAGATCTCCTTAAATTCTTCATGACCACGGAAGTATTTCTCGGCCAGCTGATCCTTATAGGTCTTCAGCGTATTGAACTCACTGCGAATAAGGTCGCGGTTGTCGGTGTTGGTTGCCATACCCATGACACCAACAATGCGCACATTCTTCAACGATGCAAACTCTTCCGATTCAAGCAAAGCCTGAGCCTCAGCCATATCCAAACCGAATTTGGTTTCCTCGGTGGCGATATGGAATTGCAGCAAACAGTCTATCACTCGGTCGTGCTTTGCGGCTTCTTTATTCACGGCCTGAAGCAGATTCAGGCTGTCGATACTATGAATCAGACTAACATATTGGGCTATATACTTGATTTTATTAGTCTGCAGATGACCAATAAAATGCCATTCAATATCTTTGGGCAGAACCTCATGCTTGTCGCGCATTTCTAAAGCCTTATTCTCGCCGAAAAGTCGCTGACCTGCATCATAAGCCGCCTGCAAATCCTCAACAGGCTTAGTTTTAGAAACGGCAATCAACCTAACACCATCAGCGATGGTGGAACGTACTTGTGCAAGATTATCTTTTATCATAACCATTAACAATAAATTTCAGTAATAACGCAAAAAATAAATTATTATTATATATCTTGCATGTTTTATTTGAAAAAACAAAAGATGTCCATGAAATGCATACGACTCCCAAGGATCCCTCAGGAGTCTGCATACCGCACAAAATGCGCTATCTTTCTTCGAAAATAGCAGTCAGCGCAATATCCCTATCCAGCATCATGGTGCGCGGATTCTCGGTCCGCCCATCGCTCCACCGCACAAAACGCGCATTAGACTTCGGCAAAGCCATAATCTCCAATTGTGATCCGGCATGGAAGACGCCAGCCCCTATACACTGACCCAAAGAAGCATCATTTTCGCTCAAAGAAATCTCATAATCAACACAATAGATAGTAGTGTCATGCGCAACATGTTCTGGTGAAACAAATATTCCTTTGATCATCCACGAATAGTCAACATTCAACCTACTCCAATTAGTGCCATTATTCGAACAACATATTGCGTCAGTGCTACCACTATTATGAGTCACACAAGCATGATAAGCAGAGCCATTAAATTGATAAGCAATCCATATATCTTCCGTCCCCGAAATCAGCAAAGGTGATGACAATTCTACAGTGTTCCACGCATCCTGCTGAACACTGCTCAATCGCTGAGAATGCAGTAGGCGGCAATTCCCATTACTTCCTCCAAATATCTCCAAAGTATATTCACCATTAGTATGAATAAATATCTGAACAGCCTTCAAGTAACCACCAGCTTGCAAGATTGTGGACGGCAAACGAATACCCCAATGAGTATACCCACGATAAGTTAAGTACAACCAAGTATTCGAACAATAATTCAAAGTATCGCCCTGCAATGGTTCAAAGATTGCGGTCAGCGTAATAGTGTCACCCGTTGCAAATATCTTGCGAGGGTTGCATTTTACGCCATCGCTCCACTGCGCAAACCGGTATCCAGAGTTAGCCGTTGCTCTAAGAGAAATCGTGGAAGAATATGATCTATACGAACTTCCGCTTCCAGAAACAGCGCCCCATTGACTATTATTCGTGTTCGCAGCAGCAACTGTATATGTATTGCTTGACGAATGGTTGGGTTCCACGCCAATCAAGGCGATATTTCCACTATTAAAAGCTACGTCAGCCATAGGATTCAATGAACCAACATTATAATAACCACTATAGTTCCCCTTCCATCCCCAGTTTACATGGAACATACCGGCAACATCGTAACCATCTAAAACAAAGCAATGTCCGCCTGCACTACCACGACCAGCATAAATAATAGGGCGTCCTGCATCCAGTTCCCTTTTCAACATCAGACACCAAGTATCATCATAATAATCGTCCTTATAAATTGACGCAAGCGTGGACTTGTATTTGAAGTACTTCTTCAAAGCATTTTCCAAGCAAACGGTGTTAATGTCGTCATACGAAGAAGTAGTCGCACCACTGGCATCGGCATATTCCATCTCCACAGCCACGCCTATATGATACATCAGCTTAGCCACAGCATCAATCTGGGCTCTGGAGCTTGCCGAATCAAGCAAGTTAGGCATCTGCAACCAGTTATATGTCTCAGCGCCAAAATCAGCAGACAACAAACCCGATGTCCCAGAATACGAATGCGTTCCCCATCCCGAGGGAGGCCAGTTCCAATATTTCATCACTTGGGCAGCCGCTGTGGCCACACATCCAGTCACACTCCTATTAACACCATCATAATAGGGGCACTGATCGTTATAATATGGCGACTGCCCCCAGGTTGTCGTCAGCAAGGGTTCAACGGCATTGGGGAAAGCCACAGTCTGCACCGGACCATTGAGCAGATTCTGCCACAATTCGGCCACTTCGCCGGTCGAAGGCAGTCCTAAATTCCGCAGACCCTGTATCTGGATTTCATATTCCATTAACCATTCGGCCACATGGTCGGGCATTCCTTCAAAAGAAAATTGCGACTCGCAGGAATACCCCAATATGGGGATTGCACAATCGTCTGCCGACACCAACACAAAGCCGTTTCCTCCTTGGCCGACAAACACATAAAAACCGCTAAAAGCGTTATTTCCATTCAGTCGCACCAATCCTTCCTCAGCCAACAAACCACCTTGTCCACCCAAACCTTTCAGATAATTCAAGGCAACGATTTTAGCCGCCTCTTCCGAAACAACTCTAGCCGTTGCCGAAACAAAACAACCCAACAAGACAACTATAAATATAATTTTTTTCATATATAACACATATTATTTCATTCTGTAGCAATAGAATATACTCCAACCTCCAACTATTCTTCCAACTGCAAATATACAAAAAAACTTAATAATAATAACGATATCCATAATATTTTAAAAAAAAAATATCTTCTGTCCACAAGGGAAAACCCAAACTGAAAGAGATTTCTCAACCTCCCCAATTTGGGATATATTCATTAGCTAATCATACCCGAGCAAAGGACAACCTTACTCACACACCATCAATCTCATCATCAACTTCATCATCATCAATCTCATCATCACCATCATCATCACCACCATCATCATCACCACCATCATCATCCTCATCAATTTCTTCATCAACCTCTTCATCATCATCCTCATCACCTATGCCTCCGTCAGGAATCAGCGGTTCAAAAATAGCAGTCACAACCATGTTGCTATCCACTGTCAGCCTCCGGGGATTCTCCACCGAGCCATCATCCCATCCGACAAAACGTCTTCCCGAGAAGTTAATGGCCATGATCTCAACCGACGAACCTTTGTGGAAAACGCCGCTACCGGCACACACTCCCATAGAAGAATCATTGCAAGCCACACTCAAAGTATAGGTATCGCACACAATCGTATCGATAAGATACACAGTGTCATGCACAACGAACAGCGACGAATCATCCGAGATTCTAGGATTAATCGGTGTTATAGCATCCACTGAATCCTCTGCCGACCCAACACCCCAAAGTTTCATCACCGGGCGCTTGGCATAGCGAGTTTTCACTGCATTCGATGGCCAGTATGCATTGTTCAAAATATCAGCGCTGCTTTCACGATGATACGACAAGGTGAGATAAAGGCTGCACGACTCAACCTTGAACTGTGCATTATTTTGTTTCTTTCCCGAGTTGTCGGCAATAATCAACATCAAATCGCCTTGTCCATTATAAGTATAGGGCACCGTGAAATCAAACCGATTCCACCCTCTCTCGCAGTTCAGCGAACCTTCATAAACTAGCACAGCCGAGCTGTAAATATTTTCCATATTATATTCCGACCAGAACTGCCCGACCGACACCGGCTGGATATAGATCTTACAATTGGTTTTCGCGGTCAGCGGAGTGTTTGAATTGTAATAGAAACTGATGCCGCCGAATTCATTCGCGCCATTCAATTCGTTTTCTTTGAGAATCACCTCCACCAGCGAATACTTATGGTTGGTGCAGACCGGCATAACATCATCTGTCTGCCGCGAATTTTCCGACCCTATTTCAACCAACACACCCCCTACTCCAGGCACCGAAGGATCCACTACCGGCTCTTCAACTTCTTCATCATCAGGCGTATAAAAAATCCCTCGCACCATGCACGAACCCGCACGACCGAGCTCGTACCAGCGCACACCATCATTGGAGCAATACTGTCCCTCGGTGTTTCCGCCCCATGCCGAGCAAGCCGCAGGCCGCTCAGCATCCGGCGAAGCAATCGTAATCCAAATGTTCTCCACCCCCACCAGCATCAAAGGAGCATCCAGCACAAAGGTGTTCCAGGTGCCGGGTGTAAAGTTCTCAATATCTTGCGAATAAATCAGATGCGGAAAAGGATAATAGCCATTATAGATTTCAATCTTATAGCTTCCCTGCGAAGGCAGAAAGGCCTGCACCTCCCGCAACTCCATGCCCAAACTTATCATCGAGCTGGGAATTCTGATACCCCAATGCCGGAAATCCATGCCCAAGGCGTAATCACTCATACAATAGCACAATGTATCGCCCTCCACCTTTTCAAAAATGGCCATAAAATTCTGATCTATCGAGGTGACCATAAAGCTTCGCGGATTCACCTTCACACCATCCGTCCAGCCCACGAACCGACAGTTGTCCTCAGCCACAGCCGTAAGCGTAACATTATCGGAATAAGGGAAATACATCCCACCGCCCAATACACTTCCCCAGTCAGGATTATTCGCCACCGCTGTGATGTTCGTCATGCTGTTCATCATATTTTCCGGCATAATGCCGATGATGGCCTTGTTGTTGCTGTTGTACGCCCCGATTGTGCCCGCGCCAATGCCACCAAGACCCGGATTCAAAACACCCATCATATAGTACCCATCGCAACGGCCGCTCCAACCCCAGTTCACATGGAAGAGACCATTCTCATCATATCCATCCACAATAAAGCTATGCCCTCCCCCACTGCCGTGGCCGGAATAGATAATGGGGCGCAGCTGGTCAAGCTCGGCTCTCAACACATTGCACCAAGCCTCATCGCTGTAGTTCGACCGCAAGATAGTCCCCAAAACTGGCGAATAGCCAAAATGGTCAATCAGCACCGACTGCGCACTCGGCAGCCCAGCACCATTCGGATTGGTGTAAGCCGTGCTGGAATAGCCATAATTTGTCTCCAAAGCCACACCCACATGATATATCAGCGTAGCCACAGCGTCGATATGAGGAATCATACTGCTTCCATTCAGCGAAATGGGCATATTCTGCCAGTCGTATGTAGTATTCTCAAAATCAGCCGACAACATACCGTATGGCGAACTGTACGAGTGGTTTCCGATACCATGCTGGGGCCAGTTCCAATACTTCATCACCTGGGCCGTGGCCGTGGCCACACATCCGGTTGCGCACTTCGAATAGATGCTGTAATTGGGGCACATGGCGTTATAATAAGCCCCCTGGTCCCACTTCGTTGTTATCAAAGGCCTCACACTCGAAGGCAGGATCAAATCCTCGCCACCCTCATCCGGGAATTCCATCACACCGAAATCCCCAACCGTGTCCGGCTCAATCGTGAGCATCATATCAATTTGATTCTCATAATTCATCAGCCATTCCATAATATGCTCCGGCATTCCCTGCAGCGAAAAAGGGTCAGTAATAGAATAGCCCAGAATCGGATAACTCCTGTCGTCGGCAGCCACCAGCACAAATCCTTGGCCCGAAGCACCTTGGAACACATAAATATTATGGAAAACCGAAGCATCAGATGCATTCACCAACCCATCCGTCATAAATCCCAATCTCTCGGCACCGATCTTGGTTAAAAAATCCCGTGCCACAACCCTAGCACGGACCGAATCTATCGGATTTGCCCCAGCCATCTGCGTTGCCACAAATAGCATTATCAATATAAATAGCCTCCTCATGACCAATTATTTTTTGATAGTGAAACATAAAAGAACTAGGCAGAGACCAAGGTGCGTGTTCGAATCCCATACTCTAGTTTTCTGGTTGCAAAAATAGCAAAAAAAATCAATTCAACAACAATAAAAAACGCCCCTCGAGCCAGCCCCACTTCAAAAGCACTACTATACAGCATTTTATAAAAATGTTAAAATATTTTTTTAACATTTACATCAATTCTATCAATACAAAAATCGACAAAATCGAATATCATTTTTTACGAATTCTACATTATTTTCACAAACCTATTCATTAAATATCAATTATTTCACAAACCACCATACACCAGCAAAACCCAACACCGCTACCATCAATTCGCATAATAAAAGAAATGCCCAGATAATTAATAGTTAAGATAAAATTAACATATCATCAAAAAGAAATTATGAATCAGAAAATAGCTAATCATAAATTGAACCAGCACCACCAACCACCCTCAAGCTCCGCCCTTCCCCCGTTCCTTATCCTATATTTATACCTTATTTATACTATATTTATCCTATATATAATAGAATAACTAAGGTATAAATATAGAATAACTAAGGTAAAACTAGCGAAGGTAGGGCGAGGCTTGGGGCAGAAAATGGGGGCTTGCTGAGGCAGGATTGGTTTGGGATGGATTGGACGGATAGGATTATTGCTTAGCAGATTAGCGATTGTCGCGAAAACGAGAAAAATCAGCCCTAACACAAACCAGAGTTTTAAAAAATCATCTATTTTTTTAATTCATTAAATTATTCTTCGTATATTTGCAAAAGAAAATGGCCCGCACCACAGCGCCCATTTCAATGCTAAGAAACTGATTGTTAAACAATGAACATTATTGAATTGAAATTTGTTGATTAATGACTTCGCCGCATATATGTCCTATTAACTAATCGTTCAAGCCATTCTACTACAACTAAGTCACTCACAAATATCAGCTCAACACAAACACACATCGCCCTATGATCGACAAAACTGGTATCCCCTTCAACGCAATTGCCGGCACCACCCGCCTCGGCATCCTCCCCCAAATGGCCAACCGCCACGGTCTCATCGCCGGTGCTACCGGAACCGGCAAGACCTGCACCCTGCAGAATCTGGCCGAAACTTTCAGCGCCATGGGCGTGCCTGTTTTTGCCACCGATATCAAGGGCGACCTCTCCGGCCTGGGCAAGGCCGGCGGCGGCAATGTGCATTTCGACAAGAGTGTGGCCGACAACCATTTGCAGGACTTCGGATTTGCCTATAAGGCTGCCCCGGTCTGCTTCTGGGATGTGTTTGGCGAACAAGGCCATCCCCTTCGCACCACCATTTCCGAGATGGGCCCCATGCTCCTCTCCCGCATCCTCGACCTCAACGACACCCAGAGCGATGTCCTCAACATGGTGTTCCGCATTGCCGACGACCAAAACTTGCTGCTCATTGACCTCAAGGACCTCCGCAAGATGCTTGAGGAAGTCGGCAACAACCGCGCCCAGTACACCACCTCCTACGGCAACATCAGCACCGCCACCATCGGCGCCATCCAGCGCAGCCTCCTCAGCCTCGAGGACCAAGGCGGCGACAAATTTTTCGGCGAGCCGGCCATCGACATCTTCGATTTTCTCCAAACCCGCCAGGGCCAGGGTGTTGTCAACATCCTCGCTTCCGACAAGATTGTCAACTCCCCCAAGATCTACACTTCCTTCCTCCTCTACCTCATGAGCGAGCTCTATGAGCAGCTCCCCGAGGTGGGCGACCTCGACAAGCCCAAACTGGTGTTCTTCTTTGATGAAGCCCACATGCTCTTCAACGGCATCAGCAAGTCGCTGCTGGAGAAGATTGAGCAGATGGTGCGCCTCATCCGCTCCAAGGGCGTGGGCATCTATTTCTGCACTCAGAACCCTTCCGATATTCCCGACACTGTCCTCGGCCAGCTCGGCAACCGTGTGCAGCACGCCCTCCGCGCCTACACCCCCCGCGACCAGAAAGCCGTGCGGGTAGCCGCCGAGACTTTCCGCACCAACCCCGCCTTCGACACTGCCGAAGTCATCACCCAACTGGGTGTGGGAGAGGCACTTGTCTCATTCCTCGACGCCAAAGGTGTGCCCACCATGGTGGAACGTGCCAAAATCCTGCCCCCCGAGGGACAAGCCGGAGCCCTCACCCCTGCCGAGCGTCAGCAAGTCATGCAGACCTCCATGGTTTTTGGCAAATACGACCGCATGATTGACTGTATCTCCGCCTACGAAATCCTCACCGAGAAGCTCTCTAAGCAACAGCAGGAGAAGGCTTTGGCTGAGGAGCGCAAGGAGGAGGAACGCCAGCAGAAGGAGCTCGCCAAGCAGCAGCGCGAAGAGGAGCGGCTCCAGGCTGCCGAAGAGCGCAAGCGCAAAGCCGCCGAGCGCGAACGCCAACGCCAGAGAGACAACAGTGTGCTGGGCAGCCTCGAAAAGATGGCCGCACAGAAAGCCAAACGCGAACTCGTCAACACCGCCTTCAAACTCGGCCGCGGCCTCCTCGGCTCACTGCTCAAGGGAAAATAGAGACAAGCGATTTCAAGAAAAGACTGGTTGTCAAAAATGGAATCGCATACTACGCGGGGTTATAGATTGAATGTTGGAAAGCTGTAACCCCGCTGTAGCTCCGTTGATTCTACGGGGTAGGTTCGCTTTGAGGAGCGGAATCACAAGGGGTGAACGGAGAATGTATGGAAACCCAAAATATAGAATCTAGAATGGATTTTTGCGACAGTGCGCGCATTTGTGCAAAATCAATGTGTTACGCGATTCTATATTCTAGATTTATGGCCATACCAATGTGGCGAACAATTATCAATGGTGCGAATACCAACATGCTACCATTTGAATAACAGCAATTTAACAGCCAAACCACCACAAATGATCAATGCCACATAATTTGGCGCAGATATAGAATCATGATTCTATATCTAGAATGTATTCTATATCTATTGGTCATTCTTCCGATGCGCAATTGAAAGTTGCCGTGCAGCAACCCTCTTCACTTTTTGCCGTTTTCAAAACTTGCCTAACAGTTTGGGAATGTAGCCGTCGAGGTGGTGATTGCGAAGGGCCTGGCGGATGGCGGGCTGGCATTCGCGCTTGTAGTAGAAGAACATGAGGTTCTGCTCTTTTTTCTCGTTGGGCGTTTTTGCCACATAGACGGGTTCCATGGTCTCGGGGTTGATGCCGGTGTAGTACATCTCGGTGCTGAGGGTCATGGGCGTGGGGGTGAAATCCTGGATCTGCTCGAGGCGGTAGCCTAACCGCTTCATCTCTAGGGCCAGCTCGGCCATGTCGCGCAGCTGGCAGCCGGGATGGGAGCTGATGAAATAAGGGATGAGTTGGTAGCGCACACCAGCCTGGCGGCAGATGGTGTCGAACCGCGCCTTGGTGTCGAGGAACAAGTCGAACTTGGGCTTGCGCATGTAGCCAAGCACGCGGGCACTGGTGTGCTCGGGTGCCACTTTGAGGCGGCCACCCACATGGTGGAGGACCACTTGACGGAAATAGTCGTAGCCGTGATTGTTGTCGGTGAAGAGGTCGCAGCGGATGCCGCTACCGATATAGACATGTTTGATGCCGGGGACAGCCTGGACCTTGCGGTAGAGATCGAGGAGCGGGGCATGGTCAGAGTTGAGGTTCTTGCAGATACTGGGCTGGATGCAACTGTAGCGGGGGCAGCGGCGACAGAGGTCCTTGTTCTTGCCGGACATGCGGTACATGTTGGCGGAGGGGCCGCCGAGGTCGGAGATGACTCCGTTGAAGTTGGGGTCGGCGGCCAGCTGGCGCACTTCGCGCATGATGGAGGCCTCGGACCGCGAGGCTATCTGCTTGCCCTGATGGGCAGAGATGGTACAGAAAGAGCAACCGCCAAAGCAGCCACGATGGATGTTGACGGAGTTCTTGATCATCTCGAAGGCGGGCACGGTGCCACGCTTCTTGTACTTGGGATGGGGCTGGCGAAGGTAGGGAAGGTCAAAGGAGGCATCCATTTCCTCGGTGGTCATGGGCGGCTCGGGCGGGTTGACCACCACAAAGGACTGGCCGTGAGGCTGGACGAGAGTTGCAGCCTCGATCTTGTTGCTCTCAACTTCTATCTTATGGAAGTTCTCGGCCTGCTTGCGCTTGGATTTCTGACATTCCTCAAAGCTGTGGAGCCGGATGGCATCGGCCGCTTTGGGGGAGGGCTGGCCGAGGTAGGCCACCTGGGGGAGGGCATGGAGCTTGTATAGCGGCTCGTTGTCGGCCAGGAGGTCGGCCACCTTGACCATGCTTTTCTCTGCCATGCCGTAGACGAGGAGGTCGGCAGGGCACTCGGCCAAGATGGAGGGCTTGAGGGTGTCGGACCAATAGTCATAGTGGCAAAGGCGGCGCATGGAGGCCTCGACACCGCCGATGACGACAGGGGTGTCGGGGTATAGCTGCTTAAGGATGCGGGTGTAGACATAAGTGGCGTAGTCGGGGCGGAAGCCGAAAGCACCACCGGGGGTGTAGGCATCGTCGTGGCGAAGGCGGCGGGCGGCGGTGTAGTGGTTGACCATGGAGTCCATAACTCCGGAGGTGACACCGAAATAGAGGCGCGGGCGGCCGAACTTGCGGAAGTCGCGTAGGTCGTCGCGCCAATTGGGTTGGGGGATGATGGCCACACGGTAGCCGGCAGCCTCAAGGGTGCGGCCGATGACGGCGGTGCCAAAGGAGGGGTGGTCGACATAGGCATCGCCACTGACGATGATAATGTCCACCTCGCTCCAACCAAGTCGTTTTACCTCTTCAAGGGTGATGGGAAGGAAATGATTTGCGCTCATTTATGTCTGGACGCCCAAGCTTTTCTAGATTTACTAGTATTATATTTTACCTTAACGTTAACTTCGGCACGCATCGAAAATGATACCGAAGCTAACGTTAAGGTTAAAGTTACATTAAACTATTATTTCTCAATGGCGGCGATGCCGGGGAGGGTTTTGCCTTCAAGGTATTCGAGCATGGCGCCACCACCGGTGGAGACGTAGCTCATCTGGTCGGCAAGGCCCATCTGCTTGACGGCGGCAACAGAGTCGCCACCACCTACAGCGGCAAAGGTGCCCTGTTTGCAGGCTTCAGCTACACATTTGGCTATCTCGTTGGTGCCCTTAGCGAAAGCGGGAAGTTCGAATACGCCGGCAGGTCCGTTCCAAAGGATGGTCTTGGAACTCATGATGACATCGCGAAGCATCTTGCAACTCTCAGGACCGCAGTCCATAGACTCCCAACCATCGGGAACCTGGTCAGAGGGAACAATCTGGGTGTTGGCATCGTTGCTGAAAGCATCGGCGATGACGCTGTCGGTGGGGAGATAGTAGTTGACGCCGCGGTCTTTCATCTTCTGCATGAGTTCGAGGGCGAGGTCCATCTTGTCGTCTTCGTGAATGGAGTTGCCAATCTTGCCGCCCAGGGCCTTGGTGAAGGTGTAGCGCATACCGCCAATGATGACCATGTTGTCGACTTTGTCGATAAGGTTCTCCAGGATGCCGATCTTGCTGCTGACCTTGCTGCCACCGATGATGGCGGTGAAGGGACGGGGGGCGCTGGTCATGAGTTTCTGAAGGTTAGTAACCTCGTTCTCCATGAGGAGGCCGAAGTATTTGTCGTTGGGGAAGAACTTGGCGATGGTGGCGGTGGAGCTGTGCTCACGATGGGCAGCGCCGAAGGCATCATTCACATAGCAGTCGCCGAGTTTAGACAGCTGCTCGGCAAGCTTTTCGTCGCCTTTGGTCTCGCCCTCATAGAAGCGGATGTTCTCGAGAAGCATGACCTCGCCAGCCTTGAGGTTGGCAGCCATGGCCTCAGCCTTGCCCTCGCCCAACATGGACTGGGTGAACTGGACGGGACGGTTGATGAGGGTGGCGAGATATTTGGCCACGGGCTCAAGCGAGAGGGCTGCATCGAAACCGCCCTTGGGGCGACCAAAGTGGGCCATGATGATGAGTGCGGCACCATCGGCAAGGAGCTTGTTGAGGGTGGGGAGAGACTCGCGGATGCGGGTGTCGTCGGTTATGTTGAGCTTGTCGTCCATGGGCACGTTGAAGTCGACACGGACAAGGACCTTACGGCCTGCGAAGTTGGTATCTTTGATTGATTTCATAGTTTATAAGTATTTGTTAATAGATTTCAAGTCAGGGGACCGGCTATTTGGTGTGGGTGGGCTCGGCCACGGCCATACCGATATAGAGGGCGGTGAGCATGGTGAACACAAAGGCCTGGATGTAGGCCACGAGGCATTCCAGAACACTGATGAACACGCTGAAGAGAACCGAAACGACAGAGACTCCGGCACCTACGGCAAGACCCATCAGATTGGTGATGATGAAGATGAGCACTAGGAAGCCGAGGATGACGATGTGGCCTGCTGTCATGTTGGCGAACAAACGAATCATGAGCACAATAGGCTTGGTGAAGACGCCTACGAGTTCGACCACGGGCATGAGGGGGAATATCTTGAGCCAGGCGGGAACGCCGGGGGTGTTGAAGATGTCAATCCAATAGTGTTTGTTGCCGCTCAGATTGGTGATGAAGAAGGTGATGAGGGCAAGAATGGCGGTTACGGCGATGTTGCCGGTGATGTTGGCACCTGCGGGAAAGAAGGGTATGAGTCCCATGCAGTTGCTAAAAAAGATGAAGAAGAAGAGAGTGAGCAGATAGGGAAGGTAGCGCTGGTAGTGGTGCTGGCCTATCATGGGGATGGCGATGCTGTCGCGCACGAAGACGACCAGCAGTTCGACCACGGACTGCAGCCCCTTAGGGGCCTGGTTCTGGCGTTTTCGATAGCCCTGCTTGGCAATCATGATGATGGCGATGAGCAAGGCCACGACGATCATAATGGCAGCAGGAATTTTAGAGATGGAGAAGTCGAGAGGTTTGAGGACCTGGCCCTGGGCATCGAGTTGGGGTTGCCCAGCCTGGTCGACACATATTATTTCCTCTTTCACAAGACCGCCACCAACAAGTCTGTAGCCCCGGTAGTCGGCATGGCCATGCTGGAACTTGGAGGACATGAAGACATCAAGACGGCCCTGGTGGATGAGGATGACGGGCAAGGGTATGGCCACGGAGTGTTCGCGACCAGATTTATCCTTATAATCAAAAAGATGCCAGCTATGGGCATCAGTAATGTGGCCTACAATGGTAGAGCCGGGGTCGAAAGACTCTGCTGAAACATTCTCCCCTGCAACTAAAGCCGAATCGGGTTGGGGTTGTGACGCGGCCAAGGTGACGGCCTCATGGGCAAAGGTTGACCAAGATAGGACCGATGCGAGGAGAAATAAGATGAATTGTTTCATGGTTATCGAATTATTCAGAGTCGTCAATAGTATTGTTGCCACTAAAAATATCCATCTGCAGAGAGTCAAAAAGAGTCAATTGGTTGTCGGGCTCAATATTGCCCTTGGCGGCACGATACTGCTTCAACCCTTCGCGCACCATTTTGCGGATGGCGGCGGGGCGGGTGATGCCATAGTCGTCGGCATACATTTTCAGCAACTTACCCTCCCGCTCGGGGAGGGTAATGCTGAATTTCTTAACTTTTGGCTTTTTTATCTTGACTTTCACAACTTTAGATTAGATATGATAGCCTAATTCGTTGAGCAAGGACATACACTCCTCGGCACGAGCTTTGTCGTCCAGCACCTGGACGGCAAGTTGGTTGAGGCCATAGAGCATCTGGGCGGTCTCCTGCAGCAGCTGGTATACGCCTGCCGACTTGTTGGTGGCAGAGTATTGGCTGTAGTAGACCATATCCTGGCTGTAGTAGTTGAAGATACCGTCCCAGATCTTAGCGGCACGCTCTTTACCGAAAGCGTCGCAATAGAGGTCAACCATGATCATGCTGAACTTATCGTATGCGAAGTTGCTCTCGGGGAAGAATTTGTCGCTGAGGTCAAGCATCTGGCGAGCGCGAACGGTGTCGCCTTTCTGCATCAGCTCGCGGGCGGCAATGCAGAAGGTCTGACGCTGGACGGTGCCCATGTTGACGCTAACGGGATCGACATAGATATCGCTGTTGAGGTTACCCCACTGCAGCTCGTGTACCTGGCCCTCGGCATCCTTGTAGCCATGAAGGAAGTAGTCATAAGAATCCTCGGTGAAGGACTGGAGGAGGTACTTGTCTTCACGGTTATCGTAGAGGACGGGCTGAGAGAGCTCGGCCTTGAAGGGAATCAGCTTGAAGTTCAAACCATCCTGGACAACATACTGGCGGATAGGCGGGAACACATCCTTAATGTAGCCGGGATTCATGATGTTGATATCACGTTTGAATTTGTTGGTGCCTAGCATGTCGAGTACCATCAACTCATGACGCATAAGGTTGCCCTTAGTGACCTGCCATCTGATGACGGGATCAACCTTGTCGGCCAACTCAGCGGGGATAACACCACGCTTAACGAGGTCGGGGATATCAAGGGTCATCTTGAAGTGAGAGGTGGGGAGGACGGTGACGGTCTCGCCACGGCCATCAACCACGCGGAACTTCTCGGGATGGTCGCGGAGGAGAGTCAGGATGTCGGTAACCTCGTAATAGTCATTAGTTCTATCCTGCAGATAGACCACATCCTTGCCCAAGCCGTAAAACTCCTTAGGCAGGGTAAACTCAATGGCCTCGCTCTCATAGAGTTTGTTGAAGAGCTGCTCACAGTACCAGTGCATACCGCTAAGGGTGTAGTTGAGGATGCGGACATCGGTGCGGAAACCTTCGACTTCCTGAGCATACCACAAGGGGAATGTGTCGTTGTCGCCGAAGGTGATGAGGACACCATTTTCATCGACAGAAGCCAGATAGTTCTTGGCCCAGTCGCGGGCGGCATACTTCTCGCTACGGTCGTGGTCATCCCAGTTCTCGTTGGCCATGAGCACAGGAACACCGAGCATGCAGAGCACAAAGACCACAGGCATGATGAACTTATAGAGGGTCTCTTTCTTGAGCAGCTTGGTCAGCCAGTCGGCCAAGGCCATCACGCCCAAGCCAATCCACATGGCAAAGAAGCTGAAGGAACCCACGAAAGCATAGTCGCGCTCACGAGGCTGACGGGGAGGCATGTTGAGGTAGATGCCGATAGCGATACCAGTCATGAAGAACATGATGAAAACGATGAACGCATCTTTCTTGCTCTTGCGGATATGGTAGACCAAGCCGATGAGGCCGAGAATCAAGGGCAGCAGATAATAGGTGTTGCGAGCCTTGTTGTTAGCCATGTGGTCGGGCAGGTTGTCCTGGGGGCCGAGACGAGCCTGGTCAATGGCCTTGATACCACAGATCCAGTTGCCGTTCATATAGTCGCGGGTACCATCATCATTGAAGTAATGGCCCTGGATATCGTTCTGACGGCCGGCGAAATTCCACATGAAGTAACGCCAGTACATGAAGCCCATCTGATAGCCATGGAAATATTTCAGGTTCTGAGCACCAGTGGGCTTGTGGTCGCCACGGCACTTGCCAGCCCAGTATTCATAGAACTCGGGGTGACGGCGGCCAGCATCGTCGCTATACATGCGGGGGAACACACCGGTGTGGTTCTGGCGATAGATGAATTTCTGCTGATAGGATGCGGCAATGTATTTATCCTTGCCTCGCTCATCGGTACCGCGAACATATTTGGTATAGCCATTCTTAGCATCGATAGGACGGCCAGCGGTGTAGTACTGACCAGTCAGCAGAGGAGTCTCGCCATACTGTTCGCGACCCAGATAAGCACGCATGGCAACAGCGTCCTTGGGTGCGTTCTCATTCAAAGGAGTGTTGGTATTGGCACGGATGACCAGCACAAAGAAAGTGCTGTAGCCGAGCACCAGCATCATGAATCCGAGAACAGCGGCATTCAGCACGGGCTTGTTCTTTTTCTTGGGGGAAGTGAACCAGAGAGCCCACACGATGAAGGCCACCAGCAAGAGGAAGAAGAAGATAGTGCCACTGTTGAAAGGCAGACCCAGGGTGTTGACAAAGAATACGTCGAAAGCAGAATCAACATTGACAATGCCCGGGATGATACCCCACAGGATGACGGCCAGCAGTATCAAACTGATAACGCCACTCACCAAGAAGCCTTTGAAGGTGGTCTTCTCCCATTTGCGGAAATACACCACATAAACGATTGCCGGCACTGTCAGCAAGTTGAGCAGGTGGACACCGATGGCCACACCTACCAGCAGGCAGATAAGCACCAGCCAGCGCAACGAGCGAGAATCGTCGGCCTGCTCTTCCCACTTCAAAATAGCCCAGAACACCACAGCGGTGAAGAATGACGACATGGCATAAACTTCACCCTCGACAGCGGAGAACCAGAAAGTGTCGCTGAAGGTATAGACTAAAGCGCCCACTACGCCAGCGGCAAACACGCCCCATGTGCGGGGGTCTTTCAGCGAAGGATTCTTCGGGTCGGGCAAGAGGTGTTTGCCTAGCAAAGTAATTCCCCAGAAGAGGAATAAGATAGTGAAACCACTACACAAAGCC
>JAZLLD010000060.1:0-12545 GCA_045597945.1 Bacteroidales bacterium | reverse complement strand
ATACTATAGTTATACCTTAGTTATTCTATTATATATAGGATAAATATAGTATAAATAAGGTATAAATATAGGATAAGGAACGGGCTTAGGGCGGGGCTAGGGCTTGCGTGATGAGTGTTATTCTGCCTCATTTTGCGGCTTGGCGGTTTTGACTAAAGAGCTACAGTGCTGGGCGAAGCCACCCTGCATGGCTGTACGCAAAGATGGCTGAAATAAGGATCTATGCTATAGAATACCAATGGATTGGAACATGGTGCGGTAGAACTCGGCCTTCTGTTCCAACTTCATTGGGTAGGCACGAGAGGATGATGGCATACGCCAAAGCTTCATGTCGCGGCCGGCAATTTGGAAGGTGCTGTATTCACCCATCTTAGGAATCTTGGCGCCGTAGTCCTCGCAAAGCGTCTCGGCCGATTTCTGCCCGGTGCACACAATGTCGTGGCAATCTGGAATCCGGGTGAGTAGGGCCGGAATGTCGGTCTTTTCAACCACTTGGAGAAACTTGTCGGAAGCATTGCCCTGAAGTCGGATGACGGCAGAGGCGGTGTCGAAAATGGCTATGCCTCGGTCGCAGAGCAACTGTTCGATGGCCTCCTGGTGGAATGTCTTGTTGGGAGCATCCACCAAGTGTTTCGCATCGCCAAAGAAAACCTCGCCGTAGATTTCCCACATCATGTTGGTGCGGTTGGGGTAAAAGAATTCCATGCACCAGCGGTTGTGGGGCGGAGGGAAACTGCCCAGCATCAGCAATCGCGCGTTGGGGGGCAGAAAAGGGGAGAGGGGGTGGCGTTCAATCATTCGTAACGGCTGGCCACATAGCTGATTTCTGCGAGGTCGAGATCGGCATCGCCATCTTCGTTCACCACGAGGAAAGAAGAGAGCTGATAGGTGTCGTACTCTTTGTTGAAACCTGCTGGTTCAGCGATGTTTACGGTGTGGTTCTTCTTGTGAATTCCCAGCACGCAGTCGTCGTAGATTTCGGGTTCGTCAAGCACATCGCAAAGTTCGTCGGCAATGATGTCTTCTAAGCTTTTCTTTTCCATAGTGAGTATTGATTTGTTGGTGCAAAGTTACAACTTTTTTCTGAATTATCAAGATTTTTTCTGCCAATAAGTTTGTTGAATAGCACTCTCGGTGTCGTATGTTCTTGTATTGTTGTGCAATGGCGTTGTGTAACTGTTGCTTTTTGCGCGGTGCCGAAATGATTGTTGGGCTGGAAAACAGTGGCTTCGCTGTAACTCCGCGGTAGCTTCGCTGTGGCTTCGCTCTGAGGAACGGTTCATGGGCGATGTTTCACGGCGTGTTCAGCACTGTCGCCCATGGCTTGAAATTCCGGCATGAGAAGTCGGTAATGGAGGGTCGGAAAAAAATATTCTTGAGGGTGACAATAATAAATAATAAAATACGTTATTATTTTTGCATGAAGAAGACCCTGTTGATAATGCTGCTGTTGCTGCTGGCCGTGGCTCCTGCCCGCGCCAGCTATCTGCTGCTGCCGATGGATGAGAGTCAGCACAACCATCTAAAAGCGTACGGCATAGCCTATTGGGCACTGGAACGCGAGGTGGAAGTGACTTGGCTGCTGAACTATCGCGGCGGGGCTTTCATGATGAAATATGCCGACGCTTTAGAGCGCGAATGCCGCCTGCGGGGTGTGTCGACCGAGACTTTGGCTGACGGCCAGTCGTCTGCCATCCTGTCGGAAATTGCTGACCCCGGGGTGAATATGGATGCCGTGCGGCTGCAGAAAGCTCCCAAGATTGCCGTGTATTCGCCCAAGAACAAGTTGCCTTGGGATGACGCGGTGACGCTGGTGCTGACTTATGCCGAGATTCCTTATGATGTGATTTACGACGAGGAGGTGATTGCCGGCGTGCTGCCCACCTACGATTGGCTGCATCTGCACCACGAAGACTTCACCGGCCAGTATGGCAAGTTCTGGGGCAACTACCGCAATCAGCAGTGGTATATCGAGGATGTGCGCCAGCAGGAGGCCACGGCCCAGCGGTTGGGTTTCCGCAAGGTGAGCCAGCTGAAACTGGGTGTGGTGCATAAGATTCGCGACTTTGTGATGGGCGGAGGTTTCCTCTTTGCCATGTGTTCGGCTCCAGACAGTTATGATGTGGCCCTGGCTGCCGAGGATGTTGATATTTGCGATGTGATGTTTGACGGCGACCCCATGCAGCCTGATGCCCAGCAGCAGTTGGACTTCGGCAAAACTTTTGCCTTCAAGGATTTCCGCATCAGCACCAATCCCAGCGAATATGAGATTTCGACCATCGATATTGACGACCGCAGTCGCCAGCGTCAGGTGAATGAGAAAAATGATTTTTTCACCCTTTTTGATTTTTCGGCCAAGTGGGACTGGGTGCCCACGATGCTGACGCAATGCCATACCCGTGTGATTCACGGCTTTATGGGTCAGACCACGGCATTCAGGAGAGAATGCGTGAAGTCGTCGGCCGTGATACTGGCCGAGAACAAGGCTCTGGGCGAGGTGAGGTACCTGCACGGTGAGTACGGCAAGGGCACTTGGACTTTTCTCGGCGGCCACGACCCTGAGGACTACCGCCACTACATCGGCGACCCTCCGACCGACTTGTCGCTCTACCCTAACTCGCCCGGTTACAGGCTGATATTGAACAACATTTTGTTCCCCGCAGCTAAGAAAGAGAAGCATAAGACGTGATTTATGAATTATGAGTTTTGAGTAAGAAATTTTTATGTGTTGGAGCGATAAACAAATTATTAATTATCAATTATTAACTACAATGAGACGTTTCGCCATATTTGCCATCTTTGTTTTCTGCGCCGTCCTCGGCATGGCTCAGAAGTGGACCAACTATACGCACAAGAACTCGGGCCTGATTGGCAACAATATTCTGGCCGTGACTAGCGACAAGCGCGGCAACTTGTGGGTGGGTACCACTCAGGGACTCAATAAGTTCAGCAATGGACAGTGGACTGATTATGCCGATTTTAACGAGAAGCTGAAAGACCAGTTTGTGAACTGCCTGGTGGCCGACGGCAACACGCTGTGGATTGGCACTGACGATTACGGCGTGATTGAGTTCAACGGAAACCGCTGGTTTGAGCACGACGAGGAAACGCGCCGCATGAACATGAAGTATATTCGCGACATTGCTATCGACCATGCCGGTGTGAAATGGATTGGTGTGACACTGAGCGGTTTTGTGGAATACGATGGTGTGAACTGGAACAAGTATTCGGCATCCGACAGCGAGCTGCTTTCTGATTTTATTCTGTGCGTGGTGATTGACAACCGCGACCGCAAATGGATTGGCACCAACGATGGCCTCTGCGTATATGATGGCCGCAAGTGGACTGCCTACACCACCAAGAATTCCAAACTGCCCCATAATATCTGTCTCTCGCTGGCCATTGACAACGATAATGTGAAATGGATTGGCACGCTGGAGGGTCTTTGCCGTTATGATGGCGAGAATTGGAAGGTTTTTAATATTGACAATAGCCCCATCCCCGGCAACCAGATCAATGACCTGACGATTGACGCCGAGGGCAACTTATGGATGGCCACCAACGAGGGCGTGGCAGTGTTTGACCGCAACGAGCACTGGGATGTCTTCGGCGCCGGCCTGGTGCTGCCCAAGTGCATGTTCCAAAATATCACTATCGACCGCCAAGGCGACATCTGGATTGGCACCGATGAGCGCGGGCTCTACTGCTTGTCGGGATATTCGCTGAGCAAGGTGCTGGCCGACCGCGAGGCTGAGGCTGCATCACAGCTGGCCCAGGCCGCCACCGAGCCCGAGCCTGCCAATAAGAAAGGCACTTCGGCCAAGGGCAAGAAGGCTGCTCCGCAGGAAGAAGTAGAGGCCACCGCTGCCGATGAACGCATCCGCCTGACTCCAAACCTGGCCGAGGGAACGCTGACCATCAGTATGTCGGCTCCCGAAGCAGAAATCATTTTCTTGAACGCCAAGGGTGAGAAGGTGCGCACCGTGCCGAAATATCGCAACGGTACAGCCATCAACATCTCTAAGATGAAGAAAGGCACCTATACCGTGAAGGTGAAATCGTCGGCAGGCACACGCAGTGTGAAATTTGTGTTGAAATAATTGGAGTGCTACATATAATATTGAATTAATAATAAAAATAAAATATCATTATGAAAAAAATCACTACTCTTTTCCTCATGCTCTGCTTGGCCATTGCCGGCTTCGCGCAGCTGCAGGATCCTGTCAAGTGGTCGTATCAAGTCAACGACCTGAATGAGACCGAGTCGGAGCTGGTTTTCACTGGTAAGCTCGATAACGGTTGGCACATCTATTCTCAGTACACCGATGACAATGGTCCTCTCGGTATCGCTTTTGAGTTCACTCCCAGCAAGGACTACAAGCTCATTGGCAAGGTGAGCGAAAGCCCCAAACCTCACGAGGAATTCGACAACGACTTTAATTGCAAAGTGCGCTCGTTCAGCGGCAAGGTTGTTTTTAAGCAGAAAATCAAACGTTTGTCTGACAAAGACTTCAAAGTTTCCGGTACTTTTAGCTACCAGGCTTGCAACAACGGCAGCTGCATCGCTCCCGAAGATCGCGATTTCAACTTCAGCGTAAAGGGTGCTACCGCTCCTGTTGACGCTGCAGAACTGGCTGCTATCGATGAGCAAGCCGCAGAGGCTGTTGATACCGCTGTGACTGAAGCTGTTGTGGCAGATGAGCCCAAGGCAGAAGAGCAGCCCGCCGAAGAAGAGGAAGAGCACCAGAGCCTTCTCTGGATCTTCTTTATCGCTCTTGGTGGTGGTATCCTCACCATGTTCACCCCCTGCGTGTTCCCCATGATTCCCATGACTGTGAACTTCTTCATGAATGGTGGCGATGACAAGCGCAAGAATCGCCGTCAGGCCTTCTTCTTTGGCTTCTCCATTGTGTTCCTCTTTGCCGTTATGGGTGCTATTCTGGCTCTCTGCTTCGGTCCTGAGGCACTCTATTTCATTGGCACCCATTGGCTGCCCAACATGCTCTTCTTCATCATCTTCCTCGTGTTCTCAATGTCGTTCTTTGGCATGTTTGAAATCAAGATGCCCGAGAAGTGGATTAACAAGACTGATGAACAGGCCGACAAGGGCGGTTTCCTTGCACCCTTCTTCATCGCACTTACCACCGTGCTGGTTTCCTTTAGCTGCACTGGTCCTATCCTGGGTGCTGCCCTCGTAGGCCTTACCACTTCCAGTACTGACCGTTGGGTGTCTCTTCTCACCATGCTCGGCTTTGGCATCGGCTTCGCTCTGCCATTCACCCTGCTTGCCCTCTTCCCCGGTGTGCTGAAGAATATGAAGTCTGGCTCTTGGCTGAACACTGTGAAGGTTGTCTTCGCATTCCTTGAACTTGCCTTTGGTCTCAAATTCCTCCAGCAGGCCGACCTTTACTGCGGCTGGGGCATCCTTGACCGTGAGGTTTACCTCGCCCTCTGGATTGTCATCTTCGCCATGCTCGGCTTCTACCTCCTTGGCAAACTGCGCTTCAAAGGCGACGACCCCGTGGAGAATCTCGGTTTTGGCCGCACCGCCATCGCCATCCTCGTATTCGCTTTTGTGATGTATATGATTCCCGGCATGTGGGGCGCTCCTCTCAAGGGTATCAGCGGCTTCCTGCCTCCTATGGAGTCTCAGGATTTCAATCTGGCCAAGCACGGCGCACTGGCTGCCACCAGTGACGGTGCTACCGTCCAGGTGGGCAAACTGCCTGCCGACCGCCGCTATGCCGACAAGCTGCATGCTCCTGACGGCTATGAGGCTTTCTACGACCTCAACGAGGCCAAGGCTTACGCTAAAGAACACAACATGCCCATCTTTATCGACTTCACCGGCAAGACTTGTGCTAACTGCCGTGAGATGGAACACTATGTGTGGAGTGATGAGAATGTAATGGCTCTGCTTTCCAGCAAATTTGTTATGTGCGCTATGTATGCAGACGAAAACACCATCGAGCTTCCTGAAGATGAATGGGTGGTTGACGACAAGGGTAAGACCTTGAAGACTTTAGGTCGCCGCAACCTCTACTTCCAGAAGACCGAATACAACATGAATGCACAGCCCTACTACGTGATTATCAATGCCGACGGCAAAGTCCTCACCAAAGAGAACTACAAGTACGATCGCGACGTCCAGAAGTTCTTGAACTTCCTGAACGAAGGTCTTGCAAATATGTAATTATTTGAATTACAGTAAGAAATTCAAAGCCCTGGTTGTTTGCCGGGGCTTTGATGTTTCAAAAGGTGTGTTTTTTTGAAATTCCTGATTCAATCTAACCATTTTGAACATAGTTCATAGTCTTTTAGTTTGTTAAACTTGGTGAAATAGCTGATTGATTTTCAGTATATAATATGTTAACAAAGTAACTTAGTTAGCATTTTATTTGGTTATGTCGGAAAAAGTTAGTAATTTTGCAACCGATTTCGAGAGAGAAATAATGGATTGCGGGGTAGAGCAGTGGTAGCTCGTCGGGCTCATAACCCGGAGGTCGTTGGTTCGAATCCAGCCCCCGCTACTAAGGAGGAAAAATTGAAGGATTTTTCCTCTTTTTATTTTTAGGTATGTCAAAAAATAATTTGATGAATAAGAGAATATATCTCTATATCTTTATATTCTTCACTTTGTGCTGTGCTCAGATGAGTGGGCAACAGGTGCGGATCTACAATGGCATAGACTTATCGCACCACAATGATGTGTGCTGGGACTCGGTGTTGGCTGACCATAATATAACCTTCTGCTACATCAAGGCATCGGAAGGTGTCCATTTCCTAGACCCCATGGCCAGTCATCATTATCAGCACGCAAAAAGAGGAGGGTTGAATGTTGGATTCTATCACTACCTCCGTTTCGATGTTTCGGGGAAAAAACAATATCAGCAGTTTAAGTCGGTGCTAGATAGCAATCCCGATTTCAACTTGATTCCTGTGGTTGACATTGAGCGAAGTTTCAACGATATCAGCGATACGGCACAACTCAACAAAACTCTCCGCCAGTTTGTCCAGGCTTTTGAAGACGATTTTGGCTATCATCCTATTATTTATTATTGCGACTATACACCCATCAAAAAGGTGATTAGTCATCCTGAGTTGTACTGCAAGTGGGTGCCGCGTTGGCGGTTGAATGCTGTTGACTCGCACATTGACATCTACCAAAATTTCGTCAGGCGAATTGGCAATGTGCCAGTAGACTTTGATTACTGCCCCAATTTGGATCACGTTTTCATCCCTCAGTATCTGCCTTGCTGGCATACCGACATCTTGCACCACCTCGCTTCATGCCATCACTTAGGCGAAGCACCTCCGTTGAAGATACGGCATAAAGAATAATACGTCTAGTGTAGAATCTATGCAAGATATAATTATGGCTGCAGATTTTCGTCTCATGATTTGTGGTAGTAATGTTTGTTCACAACTTATCAGCTGTTCAAAAAAAATGACTGTAAAATGGGTCAATAAGGAGGATTTCTCACAATAATTGAAGTATTTTCTCGTTATATCGGAAAAAATGCGTAATTTTGCATTTTAAATATAATACGAATTATGAAGAAATATATTCTGATAATTGCTTTGTTCTGCGCTGCCATCAGCGTTAATGCACAGCAGGTTAGCTCACGTGCTAAGGCTGTTCGCATGTTGGCCTATGCCCGCCCTGAGTACCAGGTAAAAGACGTGAAAGTGTATGCTGATACCATGACTGTCTTCTCTTTGGCGGATTACCCTATCTATCCTTTCGGAAAATGGAGCACTGTTGAACAGTTCATCACCAACAATCAGCTACAATGGTATCGCGAAAGTGGCTACAAGTCGTTTTATGACACTATGACCGTGGCTGTAAACACGCTGAAACGTCTGGATGGTTCCAACATCAATTGGTATAGAAGTATTTGGACCAACAAACTTGAGATGGTTGCTGCTAAGATTACTGATACTGCTGTTGTGCTTGACAACGGTCTGAAAGTGGGAATGAGCAAGGAGGACGTCTTTAAGACCATCTTTAAGAGCTATCCGAAATCGTACACCGCTGAAATCAATGTGCTGAAGGTTATTGCTGGAGCTGCTGAAGTTGGCGAAATTTATACTTTCAAGGGCAATAAACTTCGTCACATCCAAGTGATTAGCAAATATAAATATTATTGATTTATATATCACATTATGTTAGCAGTGGATGGCAAGCATAAGGTGCCATTCACTGTTTTCTTTTTCAGGTCACTCACTATGAGCAAAATAGGGTTGTTTCTTGGTTCGTTCAATCCGGTGCATATCGGACACTTGATTATTGCCAATTCCATGCTTCAGTATAGCGATTTGGATGAGGTATGGCTGGTTGTATCACCACAGAATCCTCTGAAGGAGCGTGGGTCATTGCTTGACGACGCTGAACGGCTGGCTATGGTGCGCCTTGCAATAGCTGGCAATGAGCATCTGAAAGCATGTGATATTGAGTTCCATCTGCCTCTGCCTTCTTACACTATTCGCACTTTGCAGGCTCTGGCTGAGCAAAATCCATATAATGAATTTTGCTTGTTGATGGGGTCTGACAATTTGGCAAACTTCATGCGTTGGAAAGATTGGGAGGCAATCCTCAAAAACTACAAGTTGTATGTTTACCCTCGTCCCGGTACCGAATATTGCGAATTATCCACCCATCCTAGTGTGACTATGGTGCCTGTGCCGATGCTGGACATCTCGTCCACCTATATTCGTGAGCAAATTGCCCTAGGAAAAGATGTGCGATACCTCGTTCCTCCGGAAACTTATTATTACTTATTGAAGAATCATTTTTACAAACAAGAATAACTAATAACATGGACGTTACAATAACTGATACTATCCGATATATTGGTGTAGATGACTTGGATATCGACCTTTTCGAAAGCCAATATGTTGTGCCAGAAGGCATGAGCTACAATAGCTATTTAATTATGGACGAAAAAGTGGCTATTATGGATACTGCCGACCATCGTAAAGGCGAGGAGTGGAAGACCAACCTGGCAAATGAGCTCAACGGCCGGACACCTGATTATTTGGTGTGCCATCACATGGAACCCGACCACGCTTCACTGATTGGCGAGGCCATGATGCTGTATCCCACACTTACCTTGGTGACTTCTGCCGCTGCTTCCAAGATGCTGCCCAACTTTTTCGCTGGAGTGAACATGGAAGGCCGTATTAAATTGGTGAAAGAAGGCGATACACTTGAACTTGGTCACCATACATTGCATTTTATTGATGCACCCATGATACATTGGCCCGAGGTGATTATGAGTTACGAAAGCCACGAAAAGGTGTTGTTTGCTGCTGATGGATTTGGCAAGTTTGGCGCTTTGGTCAGCGAGACTGACGACTGGGCTTGCGAAGCTCGCCGATACTATTTTAATATTTGTGGCAAATATGGTCTGCCTGTTCAGACTGTGTTGAAGAAAGCCGCAACCCTTGACATTCAAACTATCTGTCCGCTTCATGGTCCCATCCTCAGTGGCGCAGCTATGGCTGAGGCAATTCGTCTTTATGATATCTGGAGTCGCTATGAGGCTGAGTCGGATGGAGTAATGGTGGCTTATGCTAGCATCCATGGTGGAACAGCCATTGCTGCCCAACGTATTGCAGACATGTTGGCCGAGATGGGTTGCGCCAAAGTTGTGCTCACTGACCTTTGCCGTAACGATATGGCAGAAGCCATTGAAGATGCGTTCCGCTATCCTAGGCTAATTTGCTGTGCTTCGTCCTATGATGCCACAGTCTTTCCTCCGATGCACGATTTCCTTTGGCATCTGCAAATCAAGGCTTATCAGAATCGCCGCATAGCACTGCTCGAAAATGGTACTTGGGCTCCTAGTGCGGCCAAGGCGATGAAGGCCCTCATAGAGCCTATGAAGAATATTACCCTTGTAGAACCGGTTGTCACTATTCGTTCTCGCATGAAGGATAGCGATCTCCCTGCCATGAGGCAACTTTGTGAAGCTATTCTTAAGTGAGGTTCTAGTTGTTGGCACAACGATTAAGCGACTAAGCCAAAACTTACCATATCAACAAAAAAATAGAGAGGCGGGCACATCAGTGTCCGCCTCTCATATTATGATACCCGGGTATTAGAGGGTATGAACAGCTTCGATGAGGCTCTTGCCAAGCTCGATGGCTTCCTCGTTCTGGGGAATGAGGTTGTGGTGACGAGCGGGGAGGGATTTCTCAAGACCTTTGTGGATGAATTCGGAGCCAACGATGGGTTTCAGTTTGAGGAAACCACCGAGGACGATCATGTTGAAGACCTTTGCGATACCCTTTTCCTGAGCGGTAGCGGTAGCAGCAATCTTGTAGATGTTGATATCTTTGCGCTCGGGTTCGCGGGTGATTCCGTTGGGGTCGTAGATCAGCAGACCGCCGGGCTTAACGCTGTTCTCGAATTTGTCGAGAGACTGCTGGTTAAGGACGATAGCGGTATCGTACTTGCTGATGATGGGGGAGCAGATGCGCTCGTCGCTGACGATAACGGTAACGTTGGAGGTACCGCCACGCTGCTCGGGGCCGTAAGAGGGCATCCAGCTGACTTCTTTATCTTCCATAACGCCAGAGTAGGCAAGGATCTTACCCATGGAGAGGACACCTTGGCCACCGAAACCGGCGATGATAATTTCTTCTGTCATGTTATTTTATGATTAAGATTTTAGATTCGATTATTTAGTGACAACGCTGAGGGGTTCGGAAACCACGAGGCGGTCGGCGGTGATGCCTTCGCAGAGTTTGCCGTCAACCTTGATGTCGCCGAGAGGATAGTTGGGGAACATGTTCTCTTCCATCCACTTGTTGGCCTGTACGGGGGTCATCTTCCAGCCGCTGTTGCAGGAGGAAACGATCTCGACAAAGGAGAGGCCCTTCTTCTCTTTCTGGTTCTCGAAAGCCTTGCGGATAGCAGCCTTAGCCTTACGAACATTGGCGGGAGTGTGGACACTCTGGCGGGTTACGAAGGTGGTGCCGGGCAGGGTGGCGAGAAGCTCGGTGATACGCAGGGGGAAACCGTTGAGGTCGACGCGACGGCCATAAGGAGTGGTGGCGGACTTCATGCCCACGAGGGTGGTGGGAGCCATCTGGCCACCTGTCATACCGTAGATACCGTTGTTGATGAACACCATGGTGATGTTCTCGCCACGGTTAGCGGCATGGAGGGTCTCGGCGGTACCGATAGCGGCGAGGTCGCCATCGCCCTGATAGGTGAATACGAAGCTGTCGGGGTTGAGGCGCTTGATGGCGGTTGCAACTGCTGGTGCACGGCCGTGAGCGGCTTCCTGGAAGTCGACATCAAAATAGTTGTAGGCCAGCACGGAGCATCCGACGGGGGAGACACCGATGGTCTTATCTTGGATACCCATTTCGTCGATCACCTCGGCGATCAGGCGGTGAGCAGTGCCGTGGCCGCAGCCGGGGCAGTAGTGCATAACGTTGTCGGTCAGCACTTTGGTCTTGGTGTAAACCAGATTTTCAGGTTTTACTATATCGTTAGCCATTTTATTCAATGTTTGTTTGTTGATTTGTCTGTTTGCCGATCTGTCGCGCCTAATATATAATGAATATACATTCAAATTAATAAATGCGACATCTCAACACGTCAACAATTTATTTGATAATTTTCTGTTCCATAGCCTCGAGAACCTCTTCGGGAGTGGGGATGATACCACCGAAGCGGCCGTAATGCTCGATAGGAATACGGCAGTCAGCGGCGAGCTTCACGTCCTCGATCATCTGACCGGCGCTCATCTCAACGCAGAGCATACCCTTCACCTTGCCAGCAAGTTCGGCAATCTGTTTCTTGGGGAAAGGATAGAGGGTGATCAGACGGAGCAGACCAACCTTCAGACCCTTGGCGCGAGCCAGCTCCATACTCTTCATGCAGATACGAGCAGAAGTACCATAAGCAACGAAGATATAATCGGCGTCCTCGCAGTCGATAGCCTCATATCGAACCTCGTTGGCCTCCATCTCGCGATACTTGGCCTGGAGTTTCTGGTTGAAGATCTCCTGACGTGCGCTCTCAAGCTCAAGAGAGGTGACGATGTTGTGCTCGCGGGTAGCGGGCTTGCCCCAAGTTGCCCAGGGAGCGTTAGCGCGGCGTTCTTCCTCAGTCCAGCGAGGAACATAGTCGCGGGTGTAGCACTTCTCCATGCACTGACCGATAGCACCGTCGGTGAGGATCAGAACAGGGTTACGATATTTGAAAGCGATGTCCCATGCGTCGAAGACGAAGTCGTACATTTCCTGTACGCTAGCGGGAGCCATAACATAGAGCTGGTAGTCGCCGTGACCACCGCCCTTGGTGCTCTGGAAATAGTCGGACTGTGCGGGCTGGATGGTACCAAGACCGGGGCCGCCGCGCATAGCGTTCATGACTACGCAAGGAATTTCTGCGCCGGCGAGGTAGGTGAGGCCTTCGCACATCAGCGAGATTCCGGGAGAAGAAGAAGAGGTGGCAACTTTCTTACCAGTACCGGCACCACCGTAAACCATGTTGATGGTAGCAAGCTCGGATTCAGCCTGGAGAA
>JAZLLD010000059.1:0-66322 GCA_045597945.1 Bacteroidales bacterium | reverse complement strand
ATATAGGATAAGGAACGGGGTTACTACGGAGTTTGGGTGTTGTTGTAGTAGTGCTGCGGGAGGGTGGGCTGGGTGTGAGAAGCTGAGTTTTTAAACATTTTTTCGGGAATGTTTTTGCCTTTTGGGCTTCGAAACTCTTTGGTTATCATACTAAAAAAGCACTGCATTTCTTGCGGTGCTTTTTTTAAGTGGAGCTGGAGGGAGTCGAACCCTCGTCCAAACAAGTGACAGATGTGCTTTCTACATGCTTATTCCGTGATTGATTGTCGGGGCGACTCTGGACGCAGACACCCAAGGCCGACCGTAGCTCCTAAAGTTTTACCGGCAGCGCGGAGCAAACCGCCGGCTATCCCGTTCTCACGAGCACCTCCGGGTCACCGACCGACGGGCTTGGTCGGTGGGAGATGTCTTGTCCCTGCAACTGTTGCGGGGATTAAGATAACTTACTATACTTCAGTTATGCAGCAAGAGCGTAGTTATTTTCGCCAATTAAATTTAGTGCACCCATGGTCAAGGCTACTAGTGCGTGAGCCTGCATGCTTACAAATCCCCCTCCTTGCTGTCAAAACCGGTCAGCCCCGGATTTGTTTTCGGGTGCATCCCATGCTCTCGGGATGCCAGGAGAATTAGTTGCAAAAAAAAAGCCCTCAATCTGAGGGCTTCTTTTTGTTTGGCGGTCCGGACGAGACTCGAACTCGCGACCCCATGCGTGACAGGCATGTATTCTAACCAAACTGAACTACCGGACCAACTTTGCATCTGACTTTCTAAGAACTCTCTTTCTGTCTCAAATACGAGTGCAAAGATACGGCAATTTTTTGAATTGACAAAATATTTTTTGATAATTTTTATCTTGAATGTGTTTAATATGCTTTGTATCAGTTTTATATAAATTTAATTTTTTTACCGCGATGGGCTTTATGGACGTAAAAAATGAGTTGTTTTGCTCCTTTTTCTTCGAAAATGTTCCATTTTTTTTGGCATCAGTTTCTTTTAATGTTTGTAAATTGCAGAAAATCAAAAAGATGAATTGTTTTTACTTTGCTTGATAGTGTTTTTTGTGTGTTGTATTATATTGGTATTCAGTATGGTGCGTTTTGTTGTCAGTTGAAGGCTTGTGGTGTATGGTTGCGGTTCTTCTTTGTCTGCGACGCCAAATATTTAATAGTCATTTTATGTTAAGGCGGTTTCCGCCCTGGGTTTTGTGCGACAAGATTTGTAGTGGTTTTTGGGAAGTATCCGGTCGCTCTGCCTTCGCTGTAGCTCCAGTGTGACCTCGCTCGTGGGGGCGTTGTCTGGTGTGGAGTAGGGGATGGCCTTTGTGTTGCTTTCCTTTGAAATCTCCTTGCGTTGTTTGGCGAGTTTACGTGGTTTTGGCCGCCTATATATTATATGTAATATTTATTGGCTGGATGTGCGGATGCAGGGTGAAGGCTTTTTCTCGGCGCAATTTGATGTTTCGGAAGGTTGAGGTTGGTGGCTGAAAATGTGTGTTGATAACCTGTTTGTAACTCTTTTCGCAGGACGTCGGCGAGGGTTAAGTTAGGTTGTTAATAACTTCTTATTTTGCGATGTTAAAATTTTTTTATGTTAGTTGTAAGTTGATGATATTTAGCCTCTACGAGAAATTTTAAGATTGTTTAACAATTTAATATTCACTAATGCTTTGCTAGTCGAAAAAAAAGTTGTAATTTTGCAAAACATTTTGAGGGCAAACTATGTACCGAGAAATCGCTAGAAAACATTAATAATTAAATATATAACATCAAAGAAACAAAATGCCAACAATTCAGCAATTAGTTCGCAAAGGACGTCAGCAGATGGAGTACAAGTCCAAATCTCCCGCCCTTGACAGCTGCCCCCAGCGTCGTGGCGTCTGCACCCGTGTGTACACTACCACCCCTAAAAAACCTAACTCGGCAATGCGTAAGGTTGCCCGTGTACGTCTCACCAATGGTAAGGAAGTCAATGCTTACATCCCCGGTGAAGGCCACAACCTGCAGGAGCACTCCATCGTTATGATCCGTGGCGGTCGTGTTAAGGACCTCCCCGGTGTTCGTTATCATATCATCCGTGGTGCGTTGGATACCAGCGGAGTTGACGGCCGTCGTCAGCGTCGTTCCAAATATGGTGCAAAACGTCCCAAACAGGCTGCAAAATAATTAAGAACTAAGATTAGAAATTTGAATTTGTCGCGAGACAGTTCGATATAGATAAAGAGAAATGAGAAAAGCTAAACCCAGAAAACGTATCATCCTTCCGGATCCTAAATATAACGATGTCCTCGTTACCAAGTTCGTCAACAACCTGATGATGGGTGGCAAGAAAACCATCGCTTACAAGATTTTCTACGAGGCAATCGACGTGGTTGCTGAGCGCACTAAGGAAGACGGCCTCGAGGTCTGGAAAAAGGCCCTGGCTAACATCACTCCTAGCGTAGAGGTTAAGAGCCGCCGTATCGGTGGCGCTACCTTCCAGGTTCCTACCGAGATCCGCCCCGAGCGTAAGAGCTCCATCGGCATGAAGAACCTCATCGCTTTCAGCCGCAAGCGCAGTGAAAAAACCATGGCTCTCAAGCTCGCCGCTGAGATCCAGGCTGCTTACAAAGAAGAAGGTGCTGCCTTCAAGCGTAAGGAGGATATCCACCGCATGGCTGAGGCTAACAAGGCCTTCTCCCACTTCCGCTTCTAATATACATTGTATATATAGACAACTAAAATTAATACTAATTGATAGCTTCAAAAAACTTATAACACTTAATGTCAGATTTACACTATACTAGAAACATTGGCATCATGGCCCATATCGACGCCGGTAAGACGACTACGACCGAACGTATCCTCTTTTACACGGGTAAGAATTATAAACTCGGTGAAACTCATGAGGGTTCGGCCACTATGGACTGGATGGTCCAGGAGCAGGAGCGTGGTATCACCATCACTTCTGCTGCTACCACTGTGTTCTGGGACTGGCACAATCAGCGCTATAAGTACAATATTATCGATACTCCAGGCCATGTCGATTTCACTGTTGAGGTAGAGCGTTCGCTGCGCGTGCTCGACGGTGCTATCGCCGTGTTCTGCGCCGTAGGCGGTGTTGAGCCCCAGTCTGAGACTGTGTGGCGCCAGGCCGACAAATACGGTGTGCCTCGTATCGCTTTCGTCAACAAGATGGACCGCTCCGGCGCCGACTTCTTCAATGTTGTCAGCCAGATCAAGGAGCGCTTGGGCGCTAACCCCATCCCCATCGAGATTCCTATCGGTCAGGAAAGCCTGTTCAAAGGCGTCGTGGACCTGATTTCTAATAAGGCACTGGTGTGGGACGAGTCGTCCAACGGCCAGACCTTTGAGGAAATCCCCATGCCAGATGATCTGAAGGATATCGCTGCCGAGTACCGCCAGAAACTGGTGGAAGGCGTTGCCGAAGAGAACGAGGAACTGATGATGAAGTTCTTTGATGATCCCGACTCGATCACTGCCGACGAGATTCTGGCTGAGATCCGCAAGGCTACTCTCGCCATGAAGATTGTCCCCGTGATGTGCGGTTCCGCATTTAAGAACAAGGGTGTGCAGACTCTTCTGGACGCCGTCGCTGCATTCCTCCCCAGCCCCATGGACATCAAGGAGGTCGACGGTATCAACCCCAAGACCGACGAAGCCGAAATCCGTCCTATCGACGCAAAGGCTCCTTTCTCGGCTTTGGCTTTCAAAATCGCTACCGATCCCTATGTGGGTCGTCTCTGCTTCTTCCGCGTCTACAGCGGTTCGTTGGATTCCGGTTCATACGTCTACAATGCTAATACCGGCAAGAAAGAACGTATCTCCCGCATCATGCAGATGCACTCCAACAAGCAGAACCCCATCGAGCGCATTGAAGCTGGCGATATCGCAGCTGCCGTTGGCTTTAAGGACATCAAGACCGGCCACACCCTCTGCGATGAAAAGCACCCCATCATCCTCGAATCAATGAAATTCCCCGAACCCGTGATCAGCATCGCCGTTGAGCCTCTTACCCAGGGCGATATGGACAAGCTGACCAATGCACTGACCAAGCTGGTTGAGGAAGACCCCACCTTCCGCGTGAAGAGCGACGAGGTCTCCGGCCAGACCGTCATCAGCGGTATGGGCGAACTCCATCTGGACATCATTCTTGACCGTCTGCGTCGCGAATTCCAGGTTGAGGTCAACCAGGGACGTCCCCAGGTTGCTTACAAGGAGGCTATCACTACTACCGTCCAGCACCACGAGATCTACAAGAAACAGACTGGTGGTAAGGGTAAATTCGCTGATGTGCTCTTCGAGATTGGTCCCGCTGATGAAGGCGTGATGGGTCTCCAGTTCGTCAACGAGGTCAAGGGCGGTAATATTCCGAAAGAATACATGCCTGCTCTCGAAAAGGGCTTCAAGGAGGCTATGATGAACGGCGTTCTTGCCGGCTATCCCATGGACAGCATGAAGGTGAAGATTATCGACGGATCCTTCCACCCTGTCGACTCCGACCAGCTCTCCTTCGAGCTCTGTGCCAAAATTGGTTTCAAGGCTGCCTGCCGCAAGGCCAACCCCGTGCTGCTCGAGCCTATCATGAAACTTGAGGTACTCACTCCCGACGCCTATGTCGGTGATGTGACCGGTGACCTGAACCGTCGCCGTGGTATCCTCGAGAACATCTCTGCCAAGGTCGGTGTCCAGGCCATCCGAGCCAAGGTGCCTCTGGAGCAGATGTTCGGTTACGTCACTTCTTTGCGTACCATCACCTCCGGCCGTGCGAACAGCACCATGGAGTTCTCCCACTACGCCGAGTTGAGCAAAGACCAGCAGGAAGCTATTTTAAAGAATAAATAAGAATAATTAATAATAAAAAACTTTAACCGTGAGTCAAAGAATTAGAATCAAACTGAAATCTTACGACCACAATCTCGTCGACAAATCCGCCGAGAGAATTGTTAAGACCGTAAAGATGACTGGTGCAGTTGTGAATGGCCCCATTCCTCTGCCTACCAACAAGAAGATCTTCACCGTCAACCGCTCTACCTTCGTCAACAAGAAGAGCCGTGAGCAGTTCGAGCTCAGCAGCTACAAGCGTTTGATGGACATCGAAATCAACGATCGTGCAAAGACCATCGATGCACTGATGAAACTGGAACTTCCCAGCGGTGTTGAAGTCGAAATCAAAGTGTGAAATTAACTCTCAGCCAATGTCAGTAGCCGCCGAAGTTGTGCGGCGGTGAAAATAAGCTGAAAACTAGAAACAAAAACAATCCAAAAAAGAAATGTCAGGATTATTAGGTAAAAAAATTGGTATGACCAGTCTTTTTGATGCCGACGGAAAGCAGATTCCGTGCACTGTTATTGAAGCTGGTCCTTGTGTAGTCACACAAGTTAAAACCATCGAAAAAGATGGTTACGAAGCTATCCAGCTCGCTTTTGGTGAGCAGAAGGAAAGCCGTGTTAGCAAGCCCATGCGCGGCCACTTTGCAAAGGCTAACACTACCCCCAAACGCTATCTTGCTGAATTCTCCCGCTTCGAAGAGGGTAGCAAAAAGCAGTATGGCGAAGTATTGACAGTCGATGTCTTCGCTGAAGGCGAATTTGTTGACGTTGTCGGAACCTCCAAAGGTCACGGTTTCCAGGGCGTCGTCACTCGTCACGGCTTCGGCGGTGTTGGTGATAAGACTCACGGCCAGCACGACCGTCTGCGTGCTCCCGGTTCGGTAGGCGCTAGCTCCTATCCTTCGCGCGTCTTCAAAGGCATGCGTATGGCCGGCCAGACTGGCAACCATCGCGTAAAGGTTCAGAACCTGCAGGTTGTCAAGATCATCGCTGAGAAGAATTTAATTTTAGTCAAAGGTTCTGTACCGGGACCCAAAGGTTCAATTTTAAAACTTGAGAGATGGAGTTAAAAGTTTATAACATCAACGGAAGCGAAACCGGTAGAACCATCACCCTCGACGATTCTATTTTCGCCATCGAGCCCAACCAGCACGCAATCTATCTGGATGTCAAACAGTATCTCGCTGACAACCGTCAGGGTACCGCTAAGGCTAAAGAGCGTAGCGAGAATGCTCACAGCACCCGCAAACTTAAACGTCAGAAAGGCACCGGCGGTGCTCGTTCCGGCGATTTGAAGAGCCCTGTATTCGTTGGTGGCGGTACCATCTTCGGACCCAAACCCCGCGATTACCGTTTCAAACTGAATGTTAAAGTCAAACGTCTGGCTCGTCGTTCCGCTCTTGCCACCAAGGTAAACGAGAACGCTCTGACCATCGTCGAGAACTTTACTTTCGATGCTCCCAAGACCAAAAAAATGATTGAGGTTCTCAACAATCTTAAAATTGCGAATAAAAAATCGCTCATAGTTGTTGAAAATCAAAATAATTTCGTATCTTTGTCTGCTAGAAACATCCAGGGTGTTAAGGTTGTATCTGCGTCTCAGTTAAATACTTACGACATTATGAACGCTGCCAATCTTGTCCTCTGTGAGGGTTCTATCAACGAAATTACCCGCGTTTTGGCAACAAAATAAAGTAGTTAGAAACAAGATTTAAGAAAGTTTAACATGAATATCTTAGTAAAACCTCTGATTAGCGAGAAGATGACCAGAATCACCGAGGCTGCCGCTGCTCCCCAGCTCACCCGCATTCAGCGCAAGCGTGGAGTAACTGAGCCTAAGGTTCGGAATCGTTATGGTTTTGTAGTTGACAAGCGCGCCAATAAGATCGAAATCAAAAAGGCTGTTGAGAGCTTCTATGGTGTTAAAGTCATTGACGTCAACACTATGAACTACAACGGCAAGGTTAAGGCCCGTTACACTAAGGCTGGTTACCTTGTAGGTCGCACCAACGCCTTCAAAAAAGCCATCGTTACCCTGGCTGAAGGTGATGCTATCGACTTCTACGCAAATATCTAATCCGGTATGACACCGAAGGCATGTGGCGAATACCTCATGCCTTTGGTGCGTACTAATTAAAAACAATAACAAATTAATAGTAATAGTCCACTGATAAGAGACTAAAAAGAACAAAAAAAATGGCTTTAAAGAAAATTAAACCGACAACCCCCGGTCAGCGTCACAAAGTCGTTGTTACCAATGACGATATCACGACCAACAAACCGGAAAAAAGTTTGGTATGCGGCTACGGCAAGAGCGGTGGTCGTAACAACCAGGGTAAAATGACCATGCGCTACATTGGTGGTGGTCACAAACAGTTGTATCGTTTCATCGATTTCAAACGCGACAAGGACAACATCCCTGCTACCGTTAAGACTATCGAGTACGATCCTAACCGTACCTCTCGTATCGCCCTCGTCTGCTATGCTGACGGTGAGAAGCGTTACATCCTCTGCCCCCAGGGTTTGAAAGTCGGTCAGACCATTATGTCTGGTAAAGGTGTTGCACCCGAAGTCGGCAACACGCTGACCCTCGCCGAAATTCCTTTCGGTACGTTGATTCACAACATCGAGCTCCGTCCTGGCCAGGGTGCTAAGATGGTCCGTTCCGCTGGCGCTTACGCACAGCTGATGTCCCGTGACGACAAGTATGCTATCATCAAGATGCCCAGTGGCGAAATGCGCATGATCCTTCAGGCTTGCCGCGCTACCGTAGGTATCGTTTCTAACGCTGAGCACAACCTCGAGGTTGGCGGTAAGGCTGGTCGTAGCCGTTGGCAGGGCCGTCGTCCCCGCAACCGTGGCGTTGTCATGAACCCTGTTGATCACCCCATGGGTGGTGGTGAAGGTCGTCAGACTGGTGGTCATCCTCGCAGCCGTAAGGGTATCCCCGCTAAGGGCTACAAGACTCGCGCTCCTAAGAAACAGTCGAGCAAGTACATCATCGAAAGAAGAAAGAAGTAGTTCATTTTAAAAGAAGAAGAAAATGAGTCGTTCATTAAAGAAAGGTCCGTACATCTTCCACAAACTTGAGAAGAGAGTTATCGAGGCTCAGCAGAACAATAAGAAGGTTACCATCAAGACTTGGAGCCGCGCTTCTATGATCTCCCCCGACTTCGTCGGCCAGACCATCGCTGTCCACAATGGCAACAAGTTCATCCCCGTCTACGTAACCGAGAATATGGTTGGTCACAAACTCGGTGAGTTTGCTCCCACCCGTAATTTCCGCGGCCACGCCGGTTCTAAAGATAAAGGTAAGAAATAAATAAGTCTAAAGTCCAAAAAGTAAATAATAAGAAATGGGACGTAGAAAAAGAAATAGTGCAGACGCACAGAAAGAAGCTAGAAAGACCCTCTACGTGGCTAAGTTGAGCAACAACCCCACTTCGCCCCGTAAGACCCGTCTCGTCGCTGACATGGTTCGTGGCGTTGACGTAGATAAAGCTCTGGGTATCCTTAAATACTCCCCCAGAGAGAGTGCACCCAAGATCCACCTGCTCATCCGTAGCGCCGTTGCTAACTGGCAGGCTAAGAACGAGGGCGTTCGTCTTGAAGACGCACAGCTTTATGTGAAACAGATCATGGTTGACGAAGGTCGCACCATGAAGCGTATGCGTACCGCCCCCCAGGGTCGTGGTTACAGAATCCGCAAGCGCTCCAACCACATCACTGTTATCCTTGGTAGCCGCGTTGAAGAGGCTTCTAAGGCTGAAGTTGAAAACAAATAGTTAATAAAATAAGAAGAAAGTAAACAATGGGACAAAAAACTAACCCAATTGGAAATCGTTTAGGCATCATCCGCGGATGGGATTCTAACTGGTACGGTGGTCGTAAGTTCGAGCAGAAACTCGTTGAGGACGACAAAATCCGTAAATATCTCAATGCCCGTCTCGCAAAGGCCTCTATCTCGAAAATCTACATCGAGAGAACCCTTAAGCTCCTCACCGTCACTATCAATACCGCTCGTCCCGGTATCATCATCGGTAAGGCTGGCTCCGAGGTTGACAAACTGAAGGAAGAACTGAAGAAACTTACTGGCAAGGACGTTCAGATCAACATCTCTGAGGTTAAACGCCCTGAACTTGATGCTGTTCTCGTTGCTCAGAATATCGCTAAGCAGATCGAAGGCCGTATTCAGTATCGTCGCGCCATCAAGAACGCTATCACTGGTACTATGCGTTCTGGTGCCGAGGGTATCAAGGTCTCCATCTCTGGTCGTATCGGTGGTGCTGAAATCGCTCGTAGCGAGCACTACAAAGAGGGTCGTACTCCTCTGCACACCCTCCGTGCTGATATTGACTACGCTCAGGCTGAAGCTCACACTACCTACGGCCGCATTGGTGTAAAGGTTTACATCTGCCGTGGTGTCATCTATGGCAAGCGCGAACTCGTTCCCTCCACCGTTGGTGGTCAGCAGAAAGAGCATCGCCCCGCTATGGGTGGTGAACGTCGTGGCGGCAATGGCGCTCCCCGTCGTCGTCCGAGCAACAACAGAAATAACAACAGTAAATAAAAGGTTCCAGGTTAAAAGTTGAAAGGTTATTATCAAACCAATACTGCTAACCGCTAAACAAGAAGAAAAATGTTACAACCTAAGAAAACAAGATATAGAAAGCAGCAAAAGGGTAAAATTAAAGGCAATGCTTTCCGTGGTCACGAGTTGGCTTTCGGTACCTTTGGTATCAAATCCCTGGAAACCTGTTTCATCACAGGTCGTCAAATAGAGGCTGCACGTCAAGCTGTAACGCGTCACATGAAACGTGAAGGTCAGATTTGGATCCGCATCTTCCCCGACAAGCCCATCACCAAGAAACCTAATGAGGTTCGTATGGGTAAGGGTAAGGGTGCTCCCGAATACTTTGTTGCCCGCGTAATGCCCGGCACTATCCTGTTCGAATGCGAAGGCGTTCCCATGGATATCGCTAAGGAGGCTCTCCGTCTGGCAGCTCAGAAGCTCCCCATCTCGACCAAGTTTGTTGTTAAAAGAGATTATATCGAAGAATAAATAAGAAGATACAGTCATGAAGAACGAATTAGTTTTAAAAGAGCTTTCGACTGCTGAAATCAAAGAGAAGTTGGACGCCGAGCGCACCATGTATCAGAAGATGCTTATGACCCATGCTGTCTCCCCGCTCGAGAACCCCAATAAGATAAAAGAAAGTAGAAAAACCATTGCTCGCTGTCTCACTGAACTTCGCGCTCGCGAAATCGCTGAACAGAAGCAGAACTAACTGTAGATATGGAAAGAAATTTAAGAAAAGAAAGAGTCGGTGTTGTGGTGAGCAACAAGATGGACAAGTCCATCGTCATCATGGTCGAGCGTAAGGTTAAGCACCCCATGTATGGCAAGTTCGTGAAAAAGTCCACCAAATTCATGGCTCACGATGAGAAGAACGAGGCTAACATTGGCGATACCGTTCGCATCATGGAAACCCGTCCTTTGAGCAAGAACAAGTGCTGGCGTCTCGTCGAAATCGTTGAGAGAGCTAAGTAATTAGTCACAACCCCCCAAGTCAAAAAGATCAAAAAGAAATGATACAGCAAGAAACTAGAATGACCGTTGCCGATAACAGTGGCGCAAAGAGCGCTCTCTGTATCCGCGTCCTCGGCGGCACCAAGAAGCGTTACGCCTCCGTTGGCGACACTATCGTGGTTGCTATCAAAGACGCCATCCCCTCTGGCAGCGTTAAAAAGGGAACTGTTTCTAAAGCAGTTGTGGTCCGTACCAAGAAAGAAATTCGTCGCAATGATGGTAGCTACATCCGCTTCGACGACAACGCATGTGTCCTCCTCACCGCTAACGATGAGCTCCGTGGCACTCGTATCTTCGGACCCGTCGCACGCGAACTCCGTGACAAACAATTCATGAAGATCGTTTCGCTGGCTCCTGAAGTATTGTAAAAATTAAAAAGAAGAATAAGAAATGAAATTGCACGTTAAAAAAGGGGATACCGTTATGGTAATTGCCGGCTCTGACAAGGGTAAGACTGGTAAGGTGCTCAAGGTTTATCCCGAAAAGAATCGCGCCATCGTCGAAGGTCGTAACCTCGTCAAAAAGCATACCAAGCCCAATGCTAAGAACACTCAGGGAGGTATCGTTGAGCAGGAAGCTCCTATCCACATCTCTAACCTCATGGTTATGGAAGGTAAGACTCCTACCCGCATCGGCCGCCGCGTTAATGAGAAAACTGGCAAAATCGTACGTTATTCCAAAAAATCAGGTGAGGAGATTAAATAATGGCATATATTCCTACTTTAAAGACCAAGTATAACGAGGAAATTCTGCCCGCTCTGATGAAAGAGTACGGCTACAAGACTGTCATGCAGGCTCCTCGTCTGAAGAAAATCACCCTTAACCAGGGTCTCGGTAAAGCTGCTATCGCTGACAAGAAAGTCATCGACAAGGGTATTGAGGAAATGACTCTCATCACCGGCCAGAAAGCAGTCGCTACCAAATCCCGTAAGGATATCTCTAACTTCAAACTGCGTCGTGGTATGCCTATCGGCGTCCGCGTAACCCTCCGTGGCGAGCGCATGTATGAGTTCTTGGAGCGCCTTATCACCGCATCTATCCCCCGTATCCGTGACTTCCGCGGTATCAACGACAAGGGTTTCGACGGTAAGGGTAACTATACCTTCGGTATCTCCGAGCAGATCATCTTCCCTGAGATCGACATCGACAAGATCGACCGCATCCAGGGTATGGACATCACCTTCGTTACTTCGGCTAACACCGATAAGGAGGCAATGTCTCTGCTGAAACTCTATGGTATTCCTTTCAAGAATCAACAAAAATAAGAGATAATGGCAAAAGAATCAATCAAAGCAAGAGAGCGCAAAAGAGCTAAAATGGTTGCTCGTTATGCTGCCAAGCGCGCCGCTTTAAAGGAAATCGTCCGTACCGGTGAACCTGAGGAGGTAGAGAAGGCTGTCATCGCCCTCCAGAAGCTCCCCAAGAACTCCAACCCCATCCGCATGCACAACCGCTGCCAGCTCACTGGCCGTCCTAAGGGTTACATGCGTCAGTTCGGCATTTCCCGTATCAACTTCCGCGAGATGGCCCTCAATGGTCTCATCCCCGGTGTTAAAAAATCCAGCTGGTAATAGATAATTAACACATTGGTAGCTTTGCAAGTTGGCAAGCCCAATACTACAAAACTTAAAATCAAGTAAAATAAAATGGTAACAGATCCTATTGCAGATTATTTGACCCGCATGCGTAATGCTATCGCAGCTAAGCACAGAGTCGTTGAAATTCCTGCTTCTAAACTGAAAAAAGAGATCACCAAGATCTTGTTCGAAAAAGGTTACATCCTGAACTATAAATTCGAGAACGAAGGCTCTCACAACCAGAGCATCAAGATTGCGTTGAAATATCACCCCGTGACCAAAATCTCCGCTATCTCCCAGCTCCAGCGCGTCAGCACCCCCGGTCTCCGTCGTTATGTCAGTGTTGAGGATATGCCCCGCGTACTCAACGGTCTTGGCATCGCCATCATCTCTACTTCTAAAGGTCTCATGACTGACAAGGAAGCTCGTACTCTGAATGTCGGTGGTGAAGTTATTTGTTACATCAGCTAATTAAAGAGAGGAGATTATAAGAAATGTCAAGAATTGGTAATATGCCCATCGCCCTGCCCGCAGGTGTCGAAGTTAAGGTATCTCCCGAAAATGTCATTACTGTTAAGGGACCCAAGGGTGAGCTCACCCAGCAGGTAAACCCCGCTATCACCATCAATAATGAGGATGGTCACCTCCATTTCGTGCGCCCCTCTGACAGCAAAGAGCACAAGGCCATGCATGGTCTTTATCGCGCCCTCGTTGCCAATATGGTGAAAGGTGTTTCCGAAGGTTTCAAATGCGTCCAGGAAGTTATTGGTGTCGGTTACAAAGTTCAGGCTACCGGTAACGTAATGGAGATGGACCTCGGCTACAGCCACAAGATCTTCTTCGAACTGGCTCCCGAAATCCATGTTGAGACCGTTACTGAGAAGGGTAAGAACCCCATCATCACCATGACCTGCTGCGACAAGCAGATCCTTGGTCAGGCTGCAGCTAAGATTCGTTCCCTGCGCAAACCCGAGCCCTACAAGGGCAAAGGTATCCGCTTCCAGGGCGAAGAGGTTCGTAAGAAGGCTGGTAAAGCTGCTGCTAAATAATAATAATTAGAACGCCTAAGTATAAGAAATTATGGCTACAAAGAAAGATATAAGAAGAACTAAGATTAAATTCCGCATTCGTCATAAGATCAGCGGTACTGCAGAAATGCCGCGTCTGTCTGTGTTCAGAAGCAATAAGGAAATTTATGCACAGGTGATTGACGATGTAAAAGGTGTGACACTGACCGCAGCTTCCTCCTTGGAGAAAGGTGTTGAAAAGAGTGGCACAAAGAGCGAAGTCGCTGCAAAGGTCGGCAAGGTTCTGGCTGAGCGCGCTATCGCTGCTGGTATCAATACCGTGGTGTTTGACCGTAATGGCTACCTCTATCACGGTCGTGTTAAATCGTTGGCAGATGGTGCCAGAGAAGGTGGTTTAAAATTCTAATAAGTCATGGCAGAAGTAAACGTAAAAAGAGTAAAATCTAGCGAAATCGAGTTCAAAGATCGTCTCGTTGCTATTAATCGCGTAACCAAGGTTACCAAGGGTGGTAGAACTTTCACCTTTGCTGCCATCGTCGTTATTGGAAATGAAAACGGTGTCGTAGGTTATGGTCTTGGTAAAGCCAAGGAAGTCCAGGCCGCCATCCAGAAGGGTGTTGACGACGCTAAGAAGAACCTCATCAAGGTTCCCGTTCTCAAAGGTACTATTCCCCACGAGCAGAGCGGTAAGTACAGTGGCGCTCGCGTCTTCCTGAAACCCGCAGCTCCTGGTACTGGCGTTATCGCTGGTGGTGCTATGCGTGCCGTTTTGGAGAGCGTTGGTGTTAAGGACGTGCTTGCTAAGTGCAAAGGTTCCAGCAACCCCCATAGTGTTGTCAAGGCCACCATCAATGCACTGCTGCAGATGAAAGATCCTTGCATGGTCGCTGAACTCCGCGGTATCACTCTCGACAAAGTGTTTAACGGTTAATCATAGGAGGTAAGAATCATGGCAGAAAAGACTTTGAAAATCAAACAGGTTAGAAGTATCATCGGTCGTCCCGCTCGCCAGAAAAGAACTATGGCTGCTCTCGGTCTGAAGAAGATCAACCATGAGCGAACCATCGTTGACAATCCCCAGGTTCGCGGTATGATTGAAAAGGTGAAACACTTAATCACTGTTGAGGAAAATTAATTGTTAGACACTCCCTAGGGGTTGCCTTAGGGTAAAAAAAGAGAAAAAATTATGAGCTTAAATAATCTCAAACCCGCAGAAGGTTCCATCAAGCATTCTAAACGTATCGGCCGTGGTGCCGGTTCCGGTAAGGGCGGTACTGCTACCCGTGGTAACAAGGGTGCCAAGGCTCGTTCGGGTTATCACCAGAAGATCGGTTTCGAAGGTGGTCAGATGCCCATCTATCGTCGTCTTCCTAAGTTCGGTTTTAAAAACATCAACCGTGTTGAGTATGTTGGTATCAATATCGACACCCTTAACGCTCTTGCTGAAGCTAAGAACATCAACGAATTCAATGTTGAGGTCTTCAAGCAGAACGGTTTGATCTCCGGTAAGGATCGCATCAAGATCCTCGGCCGTGGCGAACTCAACAAGACTATCAACGTTGCTGCTCACGCTTTCAGCGCTACTGCTAAGCAGGCTATCGAAGCTAAGGGCGGTGTTGCTACAGTAATTGAATAATTTTGATAATCGGGTTTTCAGATTTTCAGATACACGCACATGTGGCTGAAAATCTGAAAATCTGAAAACTTGAAAATCTAACTTACTATGAAGAGATTTATACAGACAATCAAAAACATCTGGTCTATCGAAGACCTGCGCAAGAGAATCCTCTATACCATTGCTTTGGTCCTCGTGTACCGCATCGGCTGTTACGTGGTCCTTCCTGGTGTCGATCCTTCTCAGCTGCAGAATCTGCAGAGCCAGGGTTCCGATGGTTTGATGGGTCTGTTGAACATGTTCTCCGGTGGTGCGTTCTCCAATGCATCCATCTTCGCTTTGGGTATCATGCCCTACATCACTGCGTCCATCGTGATTCAGCTGTTTGTCATGGTTATCCCCCGCTTCAAGAAGATGCAGCAGGAAGGTGAGAGTGGTCGTAGAAAAATGACCCAGATTACCCGTCTCCTCACTGTTCTTATCACCGGCTTCCAGGCTCCTGCTTATATCACTAATATGAGATATCAGCTCGGTGCCTCTTCTACTGCTATCTACCCCTTCGATGGCAGCTCCCCCACTTTCGGCTTCTGGGCTTCCAGCATCATCATTCTGATTGCTGGTACCCTTTTCGTCATGTGGCTTGGCGAGCGCATCACCGAGAAAGGTGTTGGTAACGGTATCTCCCTGCTCATTATGATCGGTATCATCGCCCGCCTGCCCTTCGCACTCTTTGCTGAGTTTGGCTCTCGCCTTACTGATGCTGGTGGTGGCATGGTGATGTTCCTCCTTGAGATCGTCGTCCTTCTTGCTGTTATCCTCCTGGTCATTCTGCTCGTTCAGGGTACTCGTCGTATCACCGTGCAGTATGCAAAGCGTATGGTTGGCAACAAGCAGTATGGCGGTGTCCGTAACTACATTCCCATCAAGGTGAATGCTGCTGGTGTAATGCCTATCATCTTTGCTCAGGCAATCATGTTCATCCCTATCACTTTAATGGGTTTCACTGGCAACTCCGATAGCAAGTTTATGATGGCTTTTGCTGACTACAATGGTTTCTGGTACAATCTCGTTTTCTTCGTCCTGGTTGTCGTCTTCACCTATTTCTACACTGCTATTGCAATCAATCCTAAGGATATTTCCGATAACATGAAGAAGAATGGTGGTTTCATCCCCGGCATCAAACCTGGTAAGAAAACTGAGGAGTATATTGAGAACGTCCTTTCCAAGGTCACTCTTCCCGGTTCCATCTTCTTGGCAATTGTGGCTATCCTTCCCGCTATCGTTCGTCTGTTCAATGTGAACACTCAGTTTGCTCAATTCTATGGTGGTACCTCCCTCCTGATTCTTGTCGGTGTTATTCTTGACACGCTTCAGCAGATCGAGAGCCACTTACTTATGCGCCACTACGACGGTCTCACAAAGTCCGGTCGTATTAAAGGCCGTTCCTCCATGTCTATGTAAGACATTAAAAATTAGATCATGATCCTCTTAAAGACTAAAGAAGAAATTGAACTGATACGTGACAGTGCCCGCCTCGTCGGTAAAGCTCTCGCCGAGGTGGGCCGTCATATTCGTTCGGGTGTTACCACCGCCTATCTTGATAAGATTGGCGAGCAGTTCATTCGCGACAATGGCGGTATCCCTCTCTGCAAAGGTTATGAGGGATTCCCCGCAGCCTTCTGTATCTCCGTTAACGATGTCGTTGTTCACGGCATTCCTCGCGAAGATGTCTTCATCAATGAGGGCGACAACATCTCTCTTGACTGCGTCATTGAGTTGAATGGTTATGTTGGCGATTCCGCTTACACCTTCACTTGTGGCGAGGCCACTCCCGAGATGCAACGTCTTCTTAAGACCACTAAAGAGGCTCTTTATATTGGACTCGATAAATGCAAGGCCGGCAACCGCATTGGCGATATTGGCAGCGCTGTTCAGATGCATTGCGAGAAGAACGGCTACTCTGTCGTCCGCGAACTTTGCGGTCATGGTGTAGGCTTCAAAATGCATGAGAGTCCTAATGTGCCTAATTATGGTGTGCGAGGCACTGGCCCCCTTCTGAAAGAAGGTATGGTCATTGCGGTTGAGCCCATGGTCTGTATGGGTTCCAAGAATGTGAAATTCTCCAACGAGGATGGTTGGACCTGCCGTACCAAAGACGGTAAGCCTGCCGCACATTTCGAGCACACTGTAGCTATTGGCGCCAATGGTCCTGACATTCTATCTACTTTCGAATTTATTGAAAACAATTAAAAGACGATTTTATTAATGGCAAAACAATCTTCCATACAATTGGACGGAACCGTTACCGAATCCTTGGGAAACGCAATGTTCCGCGTACAGCTTGAGAATGGTCATGAAATCATTGCCCACATCTCTGGTAAAATGCGCATGCATTACATCAAGATCCTTCCTGGCGACAAAGTCTCCATCGAGATGTCTCCGTATGATCTTACCAAGGGTCGAATCACTTATCGTCACAAATAGAGTCGATTGACCTGTTGATAGAATGTTGAAAAGAAACATTTGAAAAACATAATAAAAAATGAAAGTAAGAGTTTCTGTAAAGAAAAGATCCCCCGAGTGCAAGGTGGTTCGTCGCCACGGGGTTGTCTATGTAATCAACAAGAAGAATCCGAAGTTCAAACAAAGACAAGGATAATTAACTAACAAAAAGAAGAAAAAAAGAATTTATGGCACGTATTGCAGGTATTGACTTACCCAAAAACAAGAGAGGCGTTATAGGTCTGACCTATATCTACGGTATCGGAAGAAGTCTTGCATCTGAGATTCTGGCTAAGGCTGGCATCGACGAGAACAAGAAAGTTCAGGACTGGACCGATGATGAGCAGAACACTCTGCGTACCATCATCAACGATGAGTACAAAGTAGAAGGTGCTCTTCGTTCTGAGGTTCAGATGAACATCAAGCGACTCATGGATATCGGTTGCTATCGTGGCATCCGTCATCGTCTGGGTCTGCCCCTCCGTGGCCAGAGCACCAAGAACAACGCTCGTACTCGTAAGGGTAAGAAGAAAACTATCGCTAACAAGAAGAAAGCTACCAAATAAAAATTAATGTGTAGCGGCCATCTGCGGACTATATTTGAATTTTGGGAGCAGTTGGTAAACAAATGTAAAATCAAGCACAAGTAAAAAAAATTATGGCAAAAACTTCTAAACCGACTAAAAAAAGAGTCGTAAAAGTTGAACCTCTTGGAAGAGCATGCATCTTTGCATCCTTCAACAACGTTATTATTTCGTTGACTAACAATGCCGGTCAAGTGATTTCTTGGTCCTCTGCAGGAAAAATGGGCTTCCGCGGATCGAAGAAAAACACTCCGTACGCTGCACAGATGGCTGCGGAAGATTGCGGTAAAGTTGCTTATGATTTGGGCCTAAGAAAAGTTAAGGTCTTTGTTAAGGGACCTGGTCAAGGACGTGAATCTGCAATCCGCGCAATCAATGGTTGTGGTATCGAAGTCATGGAGATCGTTGACATCACTCCTCTTCCCCACAATGGTTGCCGTCCCCCCAAACGTCGTCGCGTGTAATTATTAACGAATTAAGACTTAAATTAAAATGGCAAGATATACAGGTCCTAAAACCAAAATCGCTAGAAAGTTCCACGAACCCATTTACGGTCCCGATAAGAACTACGAAAAGAAACCTTACGCTCCGGGTATGCACGGCCAGAACCGCCGCCGTGGTAAGACCTCGGAATACGGCATTCAGCTTCAGGAGAAGCAGAAGGCCAAATACACTTATGGCATCCTCGAGCGCCAGTTCCGTAAGCTCTATGCTGAAGCCTCCCGTCGTGGTGGTATCACCGGTGAAGAGCTGATGAAACTCATTGAAGCTCGCCTTGACAATGTCGTTTATCGTCTTGGCATTGGCCGCAGCCGTGCTCAGGCTCGCCAGCTCGTGTCTCACTGCCACATCGCAGTCAACGGCAATGTTGTCAACATTCCTTCCTACCAGGTGAAGATTGGTGATGTTATCTCCGTTCGTGAGCGTTCCAAATCTTTGGAAATCATCACCGACAACCTCGCTTCTCGCGCCAACAACTATGCTTGGCTTGAGTGGGATGGTTCCTCTCTCTCCGGCAAGTTCGTCAATTATCCCGAACGTGCTGAGATTCCTGAGACCATCAACGAGCAGCTCATCGTCGAACTCTATTCTAAGTAATAGGGCTTAGTTACTGGTTTCTGGCCGAGGCAACAACATCTAGAAACCAGAATCCAGAAACCACAATAACAACAAGAAAGGAATTAAAATGGCAATATTATCTTTCCAGAAACCCGACAAAGTCGTCATGCTCGAAGCCGATGATTTTCGTGGTACTTTCGAATTCCGTCCTCTGGAACCCGGCTATGGTATCACCATCGGAAATGCATTGCGTCGTGTCCTTCTTTCCTCCCTTGAAGGCTTCGCAATCACTTCGGTTCGCATTGATGGCGTCGACCATGAATTCTCTTCGCTTCCTGGCGTAGTTGAAGACATGACCGACATCATCCTCAAGCTGAAGCAGATTCGCTTCCGCCGTCAGATTGAAGACTACGAGACTGAGAAAGTTGCTTTCACCATCGTCGGTCAGTCCGAATTCAAAGCTGGTGATTTGAACAACTTCCTTAATGGTTTCCAGGTTCTCAATCCTGAGCTTGAGATATGCCACATGGAGACTACTACCGAACTCAAGGTTGAGCTTACCATCGAGAAGGGCCGTGGCTACGTCCCTGCCGATGAGAATAAGAAGCCGGGTGACGCTATCGGAGTTATCGCCATCGACTCTATTCATACGCCCATCAAGAAGGTGCAATACGAAGTCAGCGACTATCGTGTTGAGCAGCGTACTGACTATGAGAAGCTGACGTTTGACATCCAGACTGATGGCTCTATTCATCCGAAAGAGGCCTTGAAAGAAGCTGCCACCATCCTCATCCAGCACTTCATGCTTTTCAGCGACGAGCGCATCACCCTCGAAGCCGAGCCCAAGCCCGTACAGGAAGAGTTCGACGAGAGCACCATGCACATCCGTCAGCTCCTCAAGACCAAGTTGGTCGACATGGACCTCTCCGTCCGTGCGCTCAACTGCTTGAAGGCTGCTGAAGTTGAAACCCTGGGTGAACTGGTTGCATTCAACAAAGCTGATTTGTTGAAGTTCCGCAACTTCGGTAAAAAATCGTTAACCGAGCTCGAAAACTTGGTTGCCTCCAAGAACCTTGAATTCGGTATGAATATCACAAAGTATAAACTTGATAAAGAATAATAAGAAATGAGACACGGTTGTAAAGTAAATCATCTCTCCAGAACTCACGCACATCGCGTCGCTATGCTTTCCAATATGGCCACCTCTCTCATCATGGAGAAGAGAATTGAGACCACCTTGGCAAAGGCAAAAGCGCTCAGAGTATATGTCGAGCCCATCATCAATCGCTCGAAAGTCGACAGCACCAATAATCGTCGTGTTGTCTTCAGTTACCTCCACAGCAAGGAAGCCGTCAACGAACTTTTCCGCGAAGTTTCCCAGAAGATCGCTAACCGCCCCGGTGGTTACACTCGCATCCTCAAGACTGGCATCCGTCATGGCGACAACTCCGCTATGGCTATCATCGAACTCGTTGACTACAACGAGAACATGCTGAAAGCTGGTACCGAAAAGAAAGCCAAGACCACTCGTCGTAGCCGCTCCAAGAAAGCTGAAGCTCCCGCAGTTGCTACCGAAGAGGCTCCCAAGGCAGAATAATACTTTGAGGTAAACCTATAAAAGGAATGCGGGAATGAAACACTTCTCAGCATTCCTTTTACTATGTCAGTTAAAATTCAAACACAAACCTTAATAAACACAAAATTATGTCACAAATTATAGGAATCAAGGGCCGCCAGATTCTCGACTCTCGCGGAAACCCCACTGTTGAAGCCGAGGTATATACCGAAAATGGCGCTATGGGCCGTGCTGCTGTTCCCTCTGGAGCATCCACCGGTATCCACGAGGCTTGCGAACTTCGCGATGGCGACAAGAGCGTCTTCATGGGCAAGGGTGTCCTGAAAGCTGTCAACAGCGTCAACACTGTCCTCAACGAAGAACTCCGCGGTATGTATGTCGAAGAGCAGCGCGCTCTCGATCAGAAAATGATGGAACTTGATGGTACCGAGAACAAAGGTAAACTTGGTGCTAACGCCATCCTCGCCGTCTCCCTTGCTGCTGCCAAAGCTGCTGCCATGGAGTCCGGTCAGCCCCTCTATCGCTATCTTGGCGGTTGCAATGGCTACACCCTTCCTATCCCCATGATGAACATCCTCAATGGCGGTTCCCATGCTGACAACAGCATCGACTTCCAGGAGTTCATGATCATGCCCGTTGGTGCTCCCACTTTCAGCGAGGCACTCCGCATGGGCACCGAGGTCTTCCACAACCTCAAATCCGTCCTCAAAGGCAAGAACATGTCCACCAACGTAGGTGACGAAGGTGGTTTCGCTCCCAACCTCGGCTCCAACGAAGAGGCTATCCAGGTTGTTTGCCAGGCTATTGAGAAGGCTGGTTATCGTCCTGGTGAGGATGTCTACATCGCCCTCGACGCTGCTAGCTCCGAGTACTACGACAAGGAGACCAAGCTCTACACCATGAAGTGGTCCTCTGGCGAGAAATACACCTCCGCCGAGATGGTTGACTTCTGGAAACAGTGGGTCAGCAAATATCCCGTCATCTCCATCGAAGACGGTATGGATGAAGACGACTGGGAGGGTTGGAAGATGCTCACCGAGGCCATCGGCGACCGCTGCCAGCTCGTAGGCGACGACCTGTTCGTCACCAACGTTAAGCGCCTCCAGATGGGTCTTGACCAGAAAGTTGCCAACTCCATCCTCGTCAAGCTCAACCAGATTGGTTCTCTCTCCGAGACCATCGACGCTGTCAGCCTGGCAACCCGCAACAACTACACCTCCATCATCTCCCACCGTTCCGGTGAGACCGAGGACACCACCATCGCCGACCTCGTTGTCGCACTCAACACCGGCCTCATCAAGACTGGTTCCGCTAGCCGTACCGACCGTATCTGCAAGTACAACCAGCTCATGCGCATCGAAGAACAGCTTGGCGATCAGGCTTACTTCTTGGGCCGCGACTACAAATTCATCAAGAAATAACATTCTTCTGAATAACTCAAAAAGGGCATCCCAAATAGGGATGCCCTTTTTCTGTATATAGATTAAATATCCAGTCTGCGGCCAGCCCTTTGCCTTTGAGCACCGGTTCTTCGCTTCCCTTTCACAAATCCTCAATGGCCAGAAGGGTGTGTGCCAACAAACCCTAAATCAACTTCCGTGGAAGCCGTCCTTCAGTACAATTCCCTTCAAATTTCTCACATAAAAGAACTTAATCCGACAAGTTTGCAATCCTGCCACTCGCAAACCGCCAAATCTCTATTCCTCGAAACTGTTGATTATCTTGGCATTATGCTGCCACCCTCACCTGCATTATAAAATAATCGTTATATAAAATAATTTTCGTATCTTTGCAAATTGAAATAATAGCGATTTTACAAAAAAACTATGGCAACAACAACCGAACAATCCGAACTGCACAAAACCATCTGGGCCATTGCCAACGAGCTGCGTGGCGCCATCGATGGCTGGAATTTCAAGGCCTATGTCCTCGGCACTCTTTTCTACCGCTTCATCTCCGAGAACCTGACCGACTATATCGACAACCTCCAGCATCAGGCCGGTATAACCGACTTCTCCTATGCCCGGCTCTCCGACTCCGAGGCTGCCTCTGCCAAAGAACAGATTGTGGCCGAGAAAGGCTATTTCATCCTCCCCAGCCAGCTGTTCAGCAACGTGTGCCAGCGTGCCAAGGACGACGAAAACCTCAACGAGACCCTCTCCCGTGTTTTCAACGCCATCGAGGCCTCTGCCATCGGCACCCCCTCCGAGGCCGACATCCGCGGCCTCTTCTCCGACTTTGTGGTAGATAGCAACCTCCTGGGCAACAGCGTCACCCAGCGCAATTCCCGCCTCTACCGTGTGCTTGTGGCCGTGCAGAACATGGACCTCGGCAAGAAAGCCGGCCAGACCGACAACGACCCCTTTGGCGATGCCTACGAATATCTCATGAACATGTATGCCAGCGGGGCTGGCAAGAGTGGCGGCGAGTTCTTCACCCCCCAGGAGGTCAGCAGCGTCCTCGCCCGCATTGCCACCATCGGCAACCCCAAGATCGACAAAGTCTACGACCCCGCCTGCGGCTCAGGATCGCTATTGCTCCGCTTTGCCCGCATCATCGGCAAGCACAACCCCGACCTCAAATACTACGGCCAGGAGATCAACCCCACCACCTACAACCTCTGCCGTATCAACATGTTTCTCCACGATGTCAACTTCAACAACTTCGACATCCGTCAGGAAGACACCCTCTTAAAACCCCTCCACCTCGACGAGGCCGGCAACTTCGATGCCATCGTCTCCAATCCGCCCTACAGCCTCTCGTGGGAGGGCAAAGCCCTCACCCTTCTTATCAACGACCCCCGCTACTCCCCTGCCGGTGTGCTGGCCCCCAAGAGTGCCGCCGACCTTGCCTTTGTCATGCACATGCTCTACCACCTGGCCGAGACTGGCACGGCAGCCATCGTAGAGTTTCCCGGTGTGCTCTACCGCAGTGGTGCCGAGATGCAGATACGCAAATACCTGGTCGAGAACAACTATATCGACACCGTCATCCAGCTTCCCGCCAACCTCTTCTTTGGCGTGGGCATAGCCACCTGCATCATCGTGCTGCGCAAGGGCAACCGCCCCGACAGCAAGGTGCTCTTTATCGATGCCTCCAAACTCTTCAAGAAAGAGGGCAACAAAAACAAGCTCGAACCCCAGCACCAAGATGCCATCGTAGAGGCCTACACCAAGCGCGAAGAAGTGGCCCACTTCACCGCCCTCAAGAGCCACGAAGACATAGCCGCCAACGACTATAACCTCTCCGTCAGCAGCTATGTAGAGCAGGTAGACAACCGGGAAGAGATTGACATTGCAGAGCTCAACGCCTGCCTTGCCGACATCGTGGCCAACTGCAACCAACTACGCCAAGAAATCAACGAAATCATCCCCACCCTCTAAGCCCACAACGCTATGAATAAGATAGAACAAATGGTGAAGGAAATGTGCCCGGGAGGGGTGAAGTGTGTGTTTCTGGGTAGTTTAATTGAGCTATATACCGGAGAACAATTTAACAAATCTGAATTGGCCGAAATAGGGATGTATCCAGTCATTAATGGAGGAGTACTTCCATCCGGTTATTCCGATAAAAAGAATGAGTCCTTCAATACAATTACTATTTCCCAAGGAGGTGCTTCTGCTGGCTATGTTTCATATCAAAAAACTGATTTTTGGGCAGGTGCTCATTGCTTTGTAGTTAGGCCTAAAGGTGCTGATGTCTTGAATAACCGATACCTATATCATTTTCTGAAAGAATGTCAAAGTAAGTTGCAGTCCAAACAACAAGGTGCGGGAATTCCAAGTGTGAATCGTTCTGTCATTAAAGATTTGCAAATTCCCCTTCCCCCTCTCCCCATCCAAGAGGCGATAGTAGAGATTTTGGACAAATTTGAGAGCCTCCAGCAAGGCCTCCAAGACGAACTCCAAGCCCGCAAAAAACAATACGAATACTACCGCAACAAACTCCTCACCGATAGTGATGAAGTTAAAAAAGCTCCGTTATTATCGTTTGATGAATTATGCGAAAAGAGAAGTACAATTAAATGGTCGAATACATCTGCAAATTATCAATACATCGATCTTTCGTCCGTTGATATTGATACGTGTACAATTGGAGAGACTTCGTTAATCAATAAAGAATCTGCTCCTAGTCGTGCTCAGCAAATCGTGAGAACGTCGGATATATTATTTGGAACTACTAGACCGACCCAATTAAGACATTGTATTATTCCCCAAGAATACGATGGGCAGATTTGTAGTACAGGATTTTGTATACTGCGTCCGAATAAAAAAATAGTTAATCCTAAATGGATGTATTACTATATTGAGAGTTTGGATTTCTATGCATACATAGAGTCAGTTCAATCTGGGGCTGGGTATCCATGCGTTTCCGATGCACTAGTCAAGCAGTTCAAAATATCCGTTCCGCCTATGGATGAACAAAATAGAATAGTTTCAATTCTAGACAAATTTAATGCGCTAATAAATAGTATTGATAATGGCATCCCCGCAGAAATCTCTGCGGTAAAGTCTCAATATGAATATTTCAGAAATAAATTATTAACTCTTTAACATGCCTACAAGTATGAGTTTATTAAATATAGAGCCTACTTTCTGGACTGCACTCAGTAGTGCGATTGCGGCAGTAGCAAGTGCTACTACAGCAATATTTACATTTAAATCAGTGCGAAAGTTCCATAAAGCGCAAATAAATACAGCAAATGCCAACGCAGAGAAAGATTACAGAGTGGCAATCCGAGAAATAGAGGGTTATGCTTCTCAATTTGAGAATCTTTATGTGCAATCTTTGTATTCAACACAAGACGAGTATGAGGCCGTATTTAACAGATTGATAGATATGCATACCCAAATATCAGGTATGTTTGCGAAGGTAGAAATGGGTCTAGACTCATTAGCATCTTTCAAAGGTTGCAAATACAAAACACACTGGCAGGCTTTAAATGATTACTATAGTCAATTTGGTGATATGTGTAGTACGCTAGAAAAATACGTATATACATCACCAAGATATCGTCTTATTGCGGATATTAAATCAAAAATACAAAATGGAATAGATTTGACAGAGACAGAGGAGGCCTTATTGAATGATTATAAGGGTGCAATCGATTTCTCATTTGCTGTGAAAAATAATGGAGTGACTAGTGGATTTTTTTCTGTCAACTCTGAACTTATGGTAAAAATGGCTGAGATAATAGACGATACACCTAGTAAGGTTTTGTTTAATGGTCTAGTAAAGTACAATGGTGCTAAGAATAAAGTTTTTTCGGGAGAATATCTTACCCCTGATCCGGATTAACTCATCAACGACCAAGAAAAAGGCATCCCCGCCGAAATTGCCGCCGTCAAAAAACAATACGAATACTATAGAAACAAATTACTAACATTCTAATTATCATATATGAGCACGAATGAAATTTTAACCTTAATTGTTGCCATCTTGGGTTTAGCAACAGCTGTGTGTAGTGCTATTGTGGCTTGGAAAAACCATAAGTCGGCTAAAGACTTTCAGGACTTTCAAAAGAAACTGTCGGAAACCGAGATTGGTAAGGATTACAGAAAGGCTATGGTTTCGTTGATGCGATGTATTTCTGACAAACAATGCTCACTGGCACTAGTGCTTACCACTAATGATAATTCTAGAAAGGTGCGATTGCAGTCGTTAACCAAAGAAGATGAAATGAATAAAATCATCTCTGATATACACGATGGATTATTGACAATTCAGTCATTCAACGGCCGGGAATATGACCGATTTCATCAAAAACTCAATGAGTTTGTTGATATTCAACAGAATGCCGTCGCCAAAATATGTTCATACGTGTTTGAGGATAGTGCATTTAAAAAAATATTGAACGATCAACTACAAGTTGACCTCGGAGATGCATCAAAAGAATGTACCGAAAGAGTCAATAGCTACAATCAGACCCTTCTCCAATATGTTAATCCAACATCAAATGGAAAAAATGTTCCATTGAATCCATCAGATGTAGTAGCTGGCCTTATCAGTTATTTTGGTCAGGTAGTACATAGAAATGACATTGTTAATTCGTTGAAAGATTATCAAAAGGTACAGAATGATTTCTTCGATCTCAACCTTCTTTTCCCTCAAAGCGATAATAAAGATTAATAACCTAACAATTATTTTTGATTAACCATGTCCGACCAATACAATATCCTCCTGCAAGATGATGAGATGACGGTGGTGTCGCACTACACCGTGGAATATCTTGTTGATGTTAGGTCGCATCAGTGAATTTATCAAACTACTTGAAAAGGTGTACGATATCTTTTTATTCAAATTTCCAAAAAAATATTGTATATTTGCATGGTAAAGTGTTTGATACAGACTAATTATAAAATATTGATAATTATATAACTAATATATATCATATTAACGATGGAAGAAATAAAAGTGCATATCAATAGGTTGGGGCGCGTATACAACTCCGACTTGACTATAAAGCCATTTATGCTGTTTTCGGGCGACTCTGGTTTAGGAAAAAGCTATTTAGCTTCGCTATGCCATTATTTCTATCGACTATTGACTAGTTACGAGATTTTTGATAGGTTTGTCCATGATATGGGCTGGAACTACCAAGAGTTATCACAGAATTATCATGATCAAGGGGTGGCTCTAACAATTTCAAAAGAAATATTGGAATCATGGCTGTCTAACGATTGTGTACGATATGTAGGATATTTGATCGGAAATGAAAATATTGAAGGAACTGTTGATGTTATCCTTCCTTCTGTTTTTCCAGATAATCTTGTTATTAATTATCGCGAAGAACTAATTGGAATGGGTTTGGTTGGTAACGAGGAAATGTATATGAATCTTAGTCTTTTGGGCGTCACCCTAAGGGCTAATTTCCAACCAGACTTTGTAGAATCGCCTTTTGCTGCATTGTTAAGATTCGGATTTGCCAAGACCTTGTACGGAAATCCTACCAGCATTAAAATGGCCCCAATATTTCCACCATCTAGAGGAACTCTGCTAACGGAAGAAGTTACTCCTATAACAGGAATGTATGAGGAATACAAGCGATTGCAAGTTGCATTAGAACGCGCTTCAGCTCAACCCATACAACTGAATGAGGGTATTAAAGCAATGATGCAAAACATTCTAGAAGGTAATGTGACTTATCGGGAAGGTCGTTATTATTATGAGGTTCCTGGTATTCCGGAAATGCCTCTTAGCGCAGCAGCCGCCTCTGTAAGAGAACTAGCGCCTATTACAAGATTGGCTAATAGAGTTGATATGGCAACTGTTGCTATTCTTTTCGAGGAACCCGAGACACATCTGCACCCTGCAAAACAACGCATGATGGCAGATGTAATGGGGGCATTGCTAAACGCTGGTGCCAAACTGATCATCACCACCCATAGCAACTACTTCATTGCTCGACTGAATGAATTGATCCAGTTCTATCGGCTCAAAAACCGTGGGACTGTAAGTGACGAACAGCTCAAGGAGCTACGCTCTAAGTTGAAGATTGAAGAAGGCGTAGAATTCGACTCCGAAGCTATGGGGGTGTATATGCTTCGTCTGCGTGAAGACGGCTTGTCAGAGGTTGTGCAGCAAGATTTGGAAGACGGTGTTCCCTACACAGCATTCTTGCAGGCTACCAAGGATGATATTTTCAATCGTGACATTTTAACAAAAGCTTTCGAAGATGTCGCTGAGTAGCAGTTTTTCACAGATTTACGACAAGACCAATGCGTGGAAGACCGATTCCGTAGATAGTTGGTCGGTTATAGAGCATGAAGATAATGCTATAACCAAAAAACTAACCATAACAATGCCCGGAAGGGTCATACACAGTTATGGTTGTGATTTGGTAAAAGGTGTAAAAGACTCTACAGACACAAGGTCTTCCGTTTTAGAAGACTTGGATTGCGACGGAACGGCAATTGCAGAGAACGACGACGGAAAGACAGAAATAGTGTATGCAGAATTGAAGTCAACCTTCAGTACCGAAGGACTTCGGAAAGCTATATTTCAGATGATAATGTCTTTTGCCAAGACACATGGCTGGTTTTCGCTTTGTCAAGACTATTCAATTGAAAACACACCTATCTGTTTTGTTTTGGCTTGCCAAACCTTCGAAAACAAAGATAAAGAGTCTTCTGTAATGGATGTGTTGGGAAAAGCCCAAATTGAAGGACAAAACAACTTCGAAAAAAAGATATTGCCAAGACTGATGAACAATCTTGGTTCGGGTTGTGAATTCAAACTCTCGGAATTTTACTCAATAAGTCGTTATCCTTTTGCCCAAAGCATCAAAGACAAGAAAGTTCGTATCTACTTGGCTCTTTCGGATACCTTTGGTAATCCCGAATGCAAGATAACATTGCACTAATTTTTCAATACAAGGCTACAGTTTCCTCAGCACCATGTCCGACCAATACAATATCCTCCTGCAAGATGATGAGATGACGGTGGTGTCGCACTACACCGTGGAACCCATCGAAGGCCCCTACCAGAGCGAGAAAGCACTGGAAGATGCCTTTATCAAGCAGCTCCAGGCCCAGGGCTACGAGTATCTGCCCATCAAGGACGAGCAAGCCCTACTTGCCAATCTGCGCCTCAAACTGGAGCAGCTCAACGGTATACAGCTCTCCGACACCGAATGGGCCAGACTCAAGGGCATGGTGGCCAAGGACAACAGCACCATTGAGGAGAAGACCCAAATCATTCAGCGCGACCACATCCTCAACCTCACCCTCGACAACGGCACCACCAAGAACATCCGTCTGCTCGACAAACGCAACATACACAACAACCAGCTGCAGGTAATCAACCAGTATGTGCCCTCGGGCGGCAGCCATGCCAACCGCTACGATGTGACCATCCTCGTCAACGGCCTGCCCCTGGTGCATGTGGAGCTGAAACGCCGAGGGGTGAACATCAAAGAGGCTTTCAACCAGATAGACCGCTACCAGCGCGAGAGCTTCTGGAGCGGATGCGGCCTCTACGACTATGTGCAGATATTCGTGGTCAGCAATGGCGACCAGACAAAATACTACAGCAACACCACCCGCTTTGCCCACTGCGCCGACCAGCAGCACCACAAGCTCAACCCCACCAAGCGCGCCACCAACAGCTTTGAGTTTACCAGCTACTGGAGCGATGCCGACAACCAGCCCCTTACCGACCTCACCGACTTTACCAAGACCTTCATGGCCAAGCACACCCTGCTGAACGTGCTGACCAAGTATTGCGTCTTTACCGTAGATAAGAACCTGCTGGTGATGCGCCCCTATCAGATTGCCGCCACCGAGCGCATACTGCTGCGCATACAGCAAGCCCTCATCAACAAATGGCAGGGCACCATCAGGGCGGGCGGCTATGTGTGGCACACCACCGGCTCAGGCAAGACCCTCACCAGCTTCAAGGCCGCCCAGCTGGCCTCGCAGATGGAGGGCATCGACAAAGTGCTCTTTGTGGTGGACCGCCAAGACCTGGACTACCAGACCATGAAGGAGTACGACAACTTTGAGAAGGACTGCGCCAACGGCAACTCCAGCAGCAAAATCCTCAAACGTCAGCTCAACGACCCCGACCCCACCAAGAAAATCATCATCACCACCATTCAGAAACTGAGCATCTTGCTCAACAAGAAAGAGGATATCAACGTGCTGGACAAGAACGTGGTGATGATATTCGACGAGTGCCACCGCTCGCAGTTTGGCGATATGCACAAGATTATCGTGCGCCGCTTTAAGAAATATATGATTTTCGGCTTCACCGGCACGCCCATCTTTGCCCGCAACGCTGTGAAGCTGACCACCACGGCACAGCTCTTTGGCGGCGAACCCGACCAAGACGGCAAGCCCACACGCCCCCTGCACTGCTACACCATCATCGACGCTATCAAGGACAAGAACGTGCTGCCCTTCAAGGTTGACTATGTGAACACTATCAAGGTGAACAGCAAGATGAAGGACGACGAGGTGTATGCCATCAACACCGCCAAGGCCATGCACGACCCCGGGCGCATAGCCAACATTGTGCGCTACATACTCGACACCTACGCTCAGAAGACCAAGCGCAAAGAGGCCTACAAGATGAGCACTCTGCAGAACGTGCAGGATGTAATCCGCAAGGGCAAGGAGGCCAAAGAGAAGAAACTGGTGCAGCAGGTGAAAGGATTTAACGGCATGGTGGCGGTAGATAGCGTGCCCACGGCCATAGCCTACTACAACGAGTTTAGGAAGCAGCAAGCCGCCCTGCCCCAAGACCAGCGGTTGCGCATAGCCACCATATTCACCGCCAACCCCAACGCTCCCGAAGAGGAGTGCGGCATACTGCCCGAGGAAAACCCCGAGAGCGCAGCCACCCTCACCCAGAGCCAGAAGGATGCGTTGAACAGCGCCATAAAAGAATACAACGATATCTTCCACACCACCTACAGCGTGGAGGGCGACAAGTTTATGAACTACTACAAGGATGTGAGTCTGCGCATGAAGAACAAGGAACTGGACTTGCTCATTGTGGTGGGCATGTTCCTCACAGGCTTTGATGCCAAGACCCTCAACACCTTGTGGGTGGACAAGAACCTGCAGTTGCACGGCCTCATCCAGGCCTTCAGCCGCACCAACCGCATTTTCAACTCGGTGAAAAACTGCGGCAACATCGTGTGCTTCCGCAACCTGGAGGACAACGTGAAGGAGAGCCTGGCCCTCTTTGGCGATAAGGATGCCTCGGGCATGGTGATACTGCGCCCCTTCAAAGATTACTATTTCGGCTACGAAGACCACGAAGGCAAATATCATGAAGGCTACAAGCATTATGTGACCGAGCTATTAGAAAAATTCCCCACCACCCAGCTGGCCATGATGGTGGATATAGTGCAGAAAAAGGAGTTTATAAAACTCTTTGGTACGGTGCTGCGCTTCCGCAACCTGCTGCAGGCCTTTGTAGACGAGTTTACCGACGACAAGAAGGTGGTGTCGGACCTGATGATGCAGACCTACACGACCTGGTACAACAACTATCACGAGGAATTTGTGCAGCGCGTGGATGCCGAGAACATCAACGACGATGTGGTGTTTGAGATGGAACTGGTAAAGTCGGTGCAGGTGTCGATCACCTACATCCTGCAGCTGATAGCCGAATACCACGCCACCAACTGCCAGGACGACGAGGTGCTGGTGCGCATCAAGACCGCCGTGGGCTCCAGCCCCGACCTGCGCGACAAGCGCGAGCTGATAGAGCGCTTTATAGAGCGCATATCGGTGGCGGGCGACGGCGACATCTACAGCCACTGGGAGGAATACATGGCCGAGGAACAGCAGAAAGAGTTGGCGAACATCATCAACGAGGAGAACCTGAATCGCGAAAAGACGGTTGCATTCATCCATCGCTCTTTTGAAGAAGGCTACATAAGTGAATACGGAACCTCGGTCACCGAGCTGCTCCCGCCGATTCCGCTGTTTGGTGCAGCAGCCAGCACAAGAGCCGAGACGAAAAACCGGGTCATCAACAGACTGAAAGAGTTTTTCGCACGATACGATGGCGACTATCTGCCAAGCCCGAAAGACCATGTGATTGTGGACTATGACAATACGGAAAGTACCGAAAGTATGGCTGCCGAACAATAGGCGTATGGTTGAATTAGGTATCAGCAAATAGCAAGGAGGGCGGTTGGCCTCTTCTCATTCTCTTGCGAGGCCGGTCGTTGCCTTGGCATTCCCTGGGCGTTGTGAGTGGTGGTAGGCTCTTCTGCCGCTGAGGCTTCGTTGTACCTCCGTTGATTCTACGGGGTCGGCTCGCTATAGGGAGCGGGGCAACTCCGTGAGATGGGTGGCGTGAGGGGGGAGGAAATCTAGAATATAGAATGGGTTTTGGGGTGTATATGCGCTTGTGTGTGTGTTGCGGTGAAAAAAATCATTCTAGATTCTAGATTTTGTTGTATCTTTGCATGTGAGAAAGACTCTTTTTTGTTGCGTTTTTATTGCTTTATCTGTATGGTTTATAAAGGTTTGGATGTAAATGCTCTGATGGCTGACTATGACTTGGATTATGACCAGCTGCAAGCAGAATTTGAGGCCGAAAATCTAGAATCTGTTCTAGATTTTGTGAGTGAGGATTCTATATTTCCTGTTTCGCGCCATAGAATGTGGCGGTCGTTGCTGGATAACCGATATGTGGTGGAGGATGTGGTGACGCGGGAGTCGGAAGGCACCTACCATGTGCGGCACATTCTGCACCCCCTGCTTGACATGCCGGAGGGCACGGCAGTGTGCTCGGTTATGCATAGGCAACTTGCTGATGATGAGCCGAAGACCGAGATTTCGCCTATCTTGTTGCTGATCTATTCTTCGTCGGCGCTAATCGGCTATTGCCACTACAGCGGCAGGGAGCTGGGTTTTGAGGCTGTGGCCTCGCTAGTGGGGTCGCTGGTGGGGCCGCAGATGACCTATTGGCTTGACGAGGCTGGCGAGCGCGCCTGCCTGCAGTGCAGTGGCGGCTATCTGCTTGGAACGGTGCACATGGATGGCTCTATGGTGATGGATTTCAGTGCGTTTATGCCGGATGCGCGGTTGGCGATGCCTCGTGCCTTGTGGCCAGCCGAGGTGGCGCAGTTTGCCGACCTGATGGGGCGAGTGGCGAGTGCGAAAAGCAGCATGGCCGGCAAGGTGTTGAGGGCCGATAAAGACGAGGTGCTGGAGTCTATTCTGGCCTTTGTGCGCCCGATGGCGGAGTTGAAAACCAGCCGTGTGAGACGTGGTTGGGAAGAGTTGTGGATGTGGCTGATGGACATCCCGCAGGTGTGGAACTATGTGGCCAAGCCGTTGGGCGACAAGTTGTTCAACCCCAACAGCATTGCCCATATCTTGTCGCAGATGAACGAGATGGGGGTGGTGGAACTGGGCGTGAAGAGCCATATTGCCAAGTTGCAGCCCCAGGTCAACGAGAATTTCCGCACCAATCTCTCTTTGCCGCCCTCAGACCGAGTTCGTGGCGTGGTGAGGGTCTATCTGGAGAAGGCCATGAAAAGCCGGCTGTAGATTTTTTTTCGGCTGATTGTCAGCAGTTGTGGGCTTTCGTCACCTCCACAAAGAGTCCACAACGCAGGAGGTGTGTGTATCTTTGCAAAATAATTCTGAGGGCGAAAACCCTAAAGAATTATCGTGGATTCACAAAACACACGGGTAAGGTCCGTGGAATCCACGCAAAGATAATAAATATGAATAATATATTATTACCCGAGTTGCCTCCCGTGATTGACACAATGGTGGAGGCCGCACCTGAAGAATTCAAGCAAGCAGTGGCCCTGGCCTGTTTGTCGCCCTTAGGCGTGGTGGGCAGCCAGTTGGAGGCGGTGTATCTCGACGGCAAGGCTCACAAACCCATCTTCCAAACTGCCATTTCGGCACCCCAGGCCAGCGGGAAGAGCTGGCTGATTAGCATTGCCGACCGGCTGATGAAACCCGTAACCGACCTGGATGAAGCCCAGATGGAAATCTTCAAAAATTATATTGACCAGGTGGTTGAACTGCGCAGTCATCATCCGCGAATCACCTTGTCGCAGATAGAGATCCTTCTTGGCCCTCGTCCTAAGCCTATTGTGCGTGACTTGGGTGCCAAGGTGTCCACCACGGCCATGATGGAATTGGTGGACAATGCGCAGGGGCTGACTGTGGTGCTGCGCAGCGACGAGGCCGACAGCCTGGTGAAGTCGTGGGCTAGCCGCAACACCGATGTGTCTGACATGCTCCGCATTGGTTGGGATGGTGGCTGGTACAAGCAGAACATGGCCTCGGTGAGCAGGACCTATAGCGGTAAGGTGCATCTGCGTCTGGCCACATCGCTGGCCGGCACGCCCGACGCTTTTGGCCGCTTGTTCCCTAATGTGGAGAATGGCGCTGTAAGCCGCCAACTGATTATTGGACTGGCAGATATGTTTGGCCGTCCGATGCCAGTGTGGCACCAGCTGACCGAGGCTGAAGAAGCCAAAGTTGAGGAAGGGCTGGCTCGGCTCAATGCGGTGAGTGTGGTGCAGAGTGCTGATGGTGTAGAAGTTCAGCCAAGTCATGTGATGGATTTATCGTATGTGAACACCTGTTTGCGCAGCTGGTGCGAGGAACAAACCTCAGTGGCTCAACAGCATAATAGCCATACGCGCTGGGTGTTCCACAAACGCTGTGCGGTGATGGGTTTCAGGGCCGCCATTCTGGCCCACTTCCTTTGGGGAGAGCCTGCGGACGAGGCGGTGCGCGGCAAGGTGTGCGATTTTGCCCTTTGGGTGGCTGACATGGCATTGCAGGGGCTGATGAAGCACTATGTGCTGCCCGAAGATGCCGCCAAGAACTTCTTTGCCAAGAAGCCTTACGATGCGCTGAATGACACCTTTACTATCTGTGATTTGCGTGATCAGTTGGAGGAATACGGCTTGGTGTCGCAACCCTACGATGTGATTGGCAAGTGGAAGCGCGGAAACCGGGTTCGCTTTACGGGTAGAACGGTGTCCACTGCGTTGGGAATGAAACGCTTATATGAGAAGGTGAAATCCGAAAGGGCATAACTTATGGCCATAGTAGATGTAGATATACCTGTGCAAGGGTCGGTGGGGTCGTATACCTTCAAGCACTATAAGGATAAGGTTGTGGTGTGCCAGAAGATTGGCAAGCACAAGAAGCCCCTGAGCGAAGCACAGGCCCGCGACAACTATCTGATGCGCAATACTATGGCCATGTTTTCCCTGCTGAAGGGCAGTCTGATGGATTTTCTTGAGGACTGCCCCGACCTGGGGAAGGCCAGCAACTGGTATGTGAGGTTCAACAAGCATCGCTGCCAGGCGTACCTCACCGCCGAGGAGCGGAGTCGGGGTGCCTGCGTGGTGGAAGGCCACCAGGTGAGTTTCGGTTCGTTGCCCGAAATCGGCCACCGCCTCACGCCGGAGGGCAGATTGCTTACCGACATCCGTATCGGCAATGAGATCGGTGCCGAAACAACGGTAGGGGAGTTGTCGGCCGACATCGTGGAGCATAATCCGGCATTTGCCGAAGGCGATAGGCTGGGCTTGGTGTATGTGCGTCAGAATCAGGATACTGAAGGGCTTCCCAAGGCCAGCTGTCATGTGGTGGAAATGGTGATGGACAGAAGCGACGGAAAGCTGGTGGGCTCGTTGGCTGGCGAGGTACGCTGGGCACGGTGCGCGGCCGGTGGTGGCACGGTGCTGGGGTTGTCTAGGCCGCTGGAGCGCGAAGCGGCATGCTTTGTGCATGTGCGGAACGCTGCCCCGAGGTGCTCTAGGGTGTCGACGCAGCGGTTGCTGTGTGTGAATGATTTGGCGGATGATTATCATTGGGAGCAGAGGCGGGTGCTGCTGCTCTCCTGTAGGTCAGGGAATGATGCAGGCGAATGAGAATCATATTGTTCTTGAGAATTTAGACAACGGCATCGGTTGGATTTTTTTTATGAAACATCTAAAAATAAGATAGTCTAAGTTTCGCTCAAGAAACTTAGACTATCCAATATTTAGATGATATCTAGAGGTTGCAATTTGATAAAGAGTGGCCGACGCAGTTGAGATCCGCACAGGAACTCAACAATCTTCATTCAACTCTATAATCAGTTCTTCTTCTTGCCGAAGCCGAAGTTGGGCAGCTCCACATTGCGGAAGGCCGAGAGTATGGGGTTGCTGGCAGGCTGGGCTTCGCCGTAGATTTCGGCAATCAGTGCCTTGTACTTCTCCAGCAGCACTTTGCGGCGCAGTTTCAGCGTGGGTGACAGGAGGCCGTTGTTGGCGCTCCATTCGTCGGTCACCAGGCGGTAGTTCTTGATTTGCTCATGAGCGGCAAACTCGTGGTTGATTTCGGCAATCACGGTGCGGAACTTCTCCTTCACCTCGGGCAGCTGCAGCAGGGCGGCATTGTCGCGATAGTGCAGGTGGTGTTTCAAGGCCCAGTAGTGCAAGGTGTTGAAATTGGGAGAGATGATGGCAGCCACGCTCTTCTGGTTCTCGCCCACGATCATGGCCTGGTCGATATACTCAGAATCGCGCATCTTGTTCTCCAGCAGCTGTGGGGCAATGTACTTGCCTGCCGAGAGTTTGAAGATATCCTTCTTGCGGTCGGTGATGCGGAGGTACTGCACGCCGGTCAGGCCGCCGAAGTTGCCCACCATTTCGCCCACGTCGCCGGTGTGGAACCAGCCGTCGGGCTCTATCACCTCCTTGGTGTACTCGGGATCTTTGTAGTAGCCCATCATCACATGGGGTCCGCGGGTCAGGATCTCGCCGTCCTCGGCAAATTTCACTTCCACGCCTTCCAGGATGGGACCCACTGTGCCGATGCGCACCTGCTTCTTCACAGGATTGTTCACCGCGATTACGGGAGAAGTCTCCGAGAGGCCGTAGCCTTCGTAGATATAGATGCCTGCAGCGGCAAAAGTGCGCAGCAACTTGGGCTGGATAGAACTCGAGCCGGTGATGATAATCAGGCGTTTGCCGCCAAATTTCTCGCGCCAGTGGCGGTAGACCACATAGTCGTAGAATTTCTGTCCGATCTGGTAGATGAGCGAGAACTTCTTATAATACGAATAGTCATATCTTGCGCCATGCTTGAAGGCGCGGGTGTAGATTTTCTTCTTGATGCCTTTGAAATCCTTGCCGGCGGCATACAGGTTGTTGTAGACCATCTCCAGCACGCGGGGCACAGCGCAGAAGCCGTTGGCCTGCAGCTCCAGCATATTCTGCTGGATGGTGCCCATGTTTTCGGCATAGTAGATGCCCACGCCTTTGACTTGGAAATGATAGTTCAGGCTGCGCTCGTAGATGTGGTTCAACGGCAGGAAGCTCAGCGCCTTGTCGCCCTCCTTCATGGGGTTCACCTTGGCATGGGCCAGGAAGTTGGAGCAGAGGTTGCGGTGCGAGAGCATCACGCCCTTGGGGTCGCCCGTGGTGCCCGAAGTGTAGATCAGCGTCACGCAGTCGTCGGGTTTGATGGTGTTCCGGCGTTCCTCCAGTATGGGTGCGTTCTTCTCGTGCGAGGCCATGCCCAGCTTCAGGATGTCGAAAGTGCGCGGATAGCCTTCAACCTTGTCCAGAGTGTACACCTTGGGGGCATTCTCCACCCGCTCCAGGGCGGGCTGGATGTGGCCGAGAAGCTTCTTGCTGCTCACAAAGATATATTGTGCGTCGCAGTGCTTGATGATGTGCACATAGTTCTCCACGCTCAGTGTGGGGTAGATTGGCACGTGCACCACGCCGGTCAGCGCCAGCGCCATGTCGATAAAATTCCATTCGGGGCAGTTGCCCGACATTGTCACCACCTTGTCGCCCGGCTTCAGGCCCATCTCGATGAGGCCGCAGGCCATATAATTGGCAATATTGTAATACTTCTGTGCGCTGTACTTCACCCATTCGCCCTTCTCCTTGCAGCACAGCACATCCTCCTTCTCGGGGTAGTGCTCCAGGATGTAGTCCAGCAAATCAAATGTACGTGTTATCTCCATTTTAGTATAAATTTAGAAATGCAAAGGTACGAGTTTTTTTTGACATAATAACAAAAAACGCAAAATTTAACACTCAGCTCTACCTTTCTAGCTCTTCTTAATATTATATTGAATAGTGTATATAAGGTAATGTGAGCGAAGGTGAGGGGATGTTGAGAAATGTTAGGGCGGTGCGTGGGGCGGCTTGCCGGAAGCTATGGGATGTGGAATCTGTTGGGTTACTTTGGGCACTGTTTTTTTTATATTTCAAAAAAAATGAGTATCTTTGCAAAGTTTTTCTACGGATGTTATGCAGCAGGGCAAGGACATAGAATTGCGGCGTTATGCCGACGGCACACCCAGTGTGCTGCGCAAGCCTACGGTGTATGCTGAGCTGTATTTTTATAAGAAAAGCGAGGTGCTGGTACAACTGACTAAGGCTTTCTGCGACAGATTTCTGCCCCACTATGGCGACAGGACGGTGGATCAGATGGTGCAGGCTGCACGTAGCATCAAGCAGAATATTGTGGAAGGCTTGGTTGACGGCGAGACCTCGTTTGAGACAGAAATCAAACTCCTGGGTGTGGCTCGTGGTAGCAACCGTGAGCTGATGGAAGACTATCGCGACTATCTTTCGCGGCATCAACTTGCCGAGTGGGCCGCAGACAATAAGCTACGATTCGACCGCTTGCGCACCTTTGCTAAGGACCACAGCGAATTGGCCGCTTATGAGCCCTATTTCTATCGGTGGACCGATGAGGTGATGGCCAACACGGCGGTATGCTTGTGCCACATGGTAGACAGGGCGATAAGTACTTTTATAGAGAAAAGAGACCGCGAGTTTGTGACTGAGGGCGGCATCCGCGAGCGCATGACAGCCGCAAGGCTGGATATGCGTGGCACCCAAAAGCAGATAATAGCCCAGCAAGAGAAAGAGATAGCCCAGCTGAGAGCCCAGGTGGCCTCGCTGGAGCGCGAGCTGGCAAGGTATAGGGCAGGAGAGTCCGGAAATGCCAGAGAAGGTGGGAATGCCGGAAACTCCGGATTATCCGGAAATTCCGGAACGCCCGGATTATCCGGAAAACAGTAGACAATAATAAACACTAATATATTATGGACAGCAAGGTTCTTTTACAGAAATTTGAGGAGCGCTTCGGCTCGGCCGACGCTTGTGTTTATATGGCCCCCGGCCGCATTAATCTGATTGGCGAGCATACCGACTATAATGGCGGTTTTGTGTTCCCGGGTGCTGTCACCCAAGGTATTATGGCTGCGGTGAAGCCTAACGGCAAGCGCTGGGTGAGAGCTTATGCGATGGACTTGGACGCTTACTGCGAGTTTGATATGGATGATGATGAGGGTCCCAAGACGACGCATTTCCGCTATATCTACGGTGTGGTGCGCGAGATGATGGCCAAAGGCGTGAAGGTGGAAGGTTTTGACGCTGTGTATGCTGGCGATGTGCCTCTGGGTGCCGGCATGAGCTCTTCGGCTGCATTGGAGAGTTGCTTTGCCACGGCGGTGAACGATATGTTTGATGGAGGCTTGGACCGTATGACGATGGCTCTGGTGGGCCAGGCTACGGAACACAAGTATGTGGGGGTGAACTGCGGCATTATGGACCAGTTTATATCGATGCATGGCAAGGAGGGTAGGTTGGTGCGCCTGGACTGCCGCAGTGGCGAGTTTGAGTATTTCCCCTGGCACCAGAAAGGATACAGATTGGTGCTGGTGAACAGCTGTGTGAAGCACGAGTTGGTGGGTTCGCCCTACAACGACCGCCGCAATAGTTGCGAGCGTGTGGCGAAGCTCTTGGGCGTTGAAACCCTGCGTGATGCTACTTGGGAGATGCTGGACTCTGTGAAAAATCAGGTTTCGGAAGAGGATTATATGCGAGCTAAGTATGTGCTGGGCGAAAAAGACCGTGTGCTGGCTGTGTGCGACGCTTTGCAGAAGGACGACTACGAGACTGTAGGACAGCAGATGTATTTGACCCATGAGGGTTTGAGCAAGGATTATGAGGTGAGTTGCGAGGAGATTGACTTCTTGGTGGATGAGGCTCGGCGCTGCGGTGTGGCAGGGTCGCGCATCATGGGCGGCGGCTTCGGCGGCTGCACAATCAACTTGGTGAAAGATGACCGCTACGACTATTTTGTGGCAGAGGTGCAGAAGAGTTATAAGGTCAAGTTCGGCGTGGAGTGCAAGGTGATACCCGTGGTGATTGGCGAGGGCGCTAGGAGAGTGTAGATTGTAGAATGTAGATTGTAGAATGGGGCGGGTGCCGGCTAAATAGGAGAAACTGGATTTCTGCAAGAAAAATGCTAATGATTTTATTATGAAAAAGATATTGTTGTTATTGTTGACGGCTTTGGCTTTTCAGGCGGTTGCTAAGGAACAGGTGTGGACACTGAAGTCGCCTAATGGGAAACTGGTGGCACATGTGACCGCTACAGCTGAGGAAGAGCTGACATACGATGTGGTGTATGACGGAGTGACGGTGATGATGCCGTCGCACCTGGGACTGAACCGCACTTATGGGAAGTCGGTGTCGGGCAGTATGGCCGTGACCAAGGCCTCGTCGCGCACGATTGACGAGGTGGTGGCTTCTCCTTTCACCCGCCAGGCGCAAATGCACAACCACTGCAACGAACTGACTCTGAAAGTGGGCGGCGATATGAATGTGGTTTTCAGGGCATACGACAATGGTATTGCCTACCGCTATCAGATTTTAAAACCTTGTACGGTGAGGTATGAGAAGGTGGAGTATAACTTTGCTGGCGACTATAAGGCTACGGTGCCGTATGTGTCGAGGTTCGATGAGAACAATTTTGATGTACAATTTGGCTCATCGTTTGAGAACCAATATACTACGTTGCCGATTTCGCAGCTGAACGAAATGCGGCTTTGCTTCCTGCCTGTGCTGGTGCATGGCCCTAACGGATTGAAACTGTGCCTGACGGAATCATCGTTGACAGACTATCCGGGACTGTATGTGCGCGGCCACAAGGGAAGGCTGGAGGGCGAGCACGCCCGCTACCCCAAGACTTTGGAGCAAGGCGGACACAACAATCTGCAAATGATTGTGAAGGAGCGCGAGGAATATATTGCCAAGGTGCATAAAGAAACTGTGATGCCTTGGCGCATAATGATGGTGGACCGCAGTAGTGTAGACCTGGCTATGAACAACTTGAGCTATCTGCTCGGCGAACCTTGCAAGGTGGTCGACCTGAGCTGGATTAAGCCGGGTAAGGTGGCGTGGGAATGGTGGAACAACTGGAATCTGCAAGGTGTGGATTTCAAGACGGGCATCAATAATGATACATATAAATATTATATAGACTTTGCGTCGCAATATGGCATTGAGTATGTGATTCTGGATGAGGGCTGGGCCGTGAATAAGAAGGCCGACCTGATGCAGGTAGTGCCGGAGATTGATCTGCCGATGCTGGTGAAATATGGCCAGGAACGTGGTGTTGGGTTGATACTGTGGGCCGGCTACTGGGCTTTTGACCGCGACATGGAGCATGTGTGCCAGCATTATAGCCAAATGGGTATCAAGGGATTTAAGGTTGACTTTATGGATCGCGACGACCAGGTGATGACGGATTTCTACAAACGAGCCGCGGCCATGTGTGCAAAATACCACTTGCTGGTGGATTTCCACGGAGCCTTTAAGCCGGCAGGATTGAACCGCACTTACCCTAATGTGCTGAATTTTGAAGGTGTGGCCGGACTGGAGCAGTTGAAGTGGGCTCCCAGGGATTACGACCAGGTACAGTACGACACAGAGATTCCTTTTATCCGCCAGGCCGCAGGTCCGATGGACTATACGCAGGGGGCCATGGTGAATGCTGCCCGGGGAAGTTATTACCCCTCGTGGAGTGAGCCGATGAGCCAAGGTACGCGCTGCCATCAACTGGCACTATATGTGGTGCTTGAGTCGCCGTTGAATATGCTCTGCGATTCGCCCACCAACTATGAAAAAGAACCCGACTACACACGCTTGGTGGCACAGATTCCCACGGTGTGGGACGAAACTAAGGTGCTGAGTGGCGAGGTGGGAGAATATATCGTGACGGCCCGCCGCAAGGGCAGTATTTGGTATGTGGGTGGCATCACCAACTGGACCGAGCGCACGGTGGAAGTGGACCTCTCGGAACTAGTGGGGGCAGAAAAACGCTCGGTGGAAATTTATCGCGACGGAGTGAATGCCAGTCGCAAAGGCACCGACTACAAGCGTGAGACACTGGCAGCCCAGGGTTCGAGCATGAAAATGAAGATGGCACCTGGAGGAGGTTTCCTGATGGTAATAAAATAGGATAAAAATAGTTGTCGCATACATTAATCACTTTTCCAATGAAAAAAATTGTTTTCTTGATGACCTTGGTGGCCATGTTGCCAATAATGGCATGTACGAAACCCGAAGAACCTGTTGTGCCCGGAGAGGATACGACTGATGGAATATCGCTGAACGACAGCGTGTTCTTTTTTGAACAACGCCTCTTTGCCCCCGGCGATTATGGGTCGAAAAACTATCGCATCCCGGCCATCTGCACGCTGAATGATGGTACGCTGCTGGTGGTGAACGACCGCAGGAAGAACAACGAGGGCGATTTGCCACAGGATATTGATATTGTGTGCCGTCGCTCCACCGATAACGGCCGCACTTGGTCAGAACCCGAGTATGTGATACAAGGTCAGGGCTACAAGAAAGGCTATGGCGATCCGGCACTGGTAGTGTGCGAGAATGGCGATGTGCTGTGCGCCTTCTGCGGACTGAACGGATTTTGGCAGTCGACAGAGGCTGACCCCGAGAAGATTTTCATCAGCCGCAGCACCGATGGCGGCCAGCACTGGCAGACACCGGTGGACATCACTCCGCTGGTGTGGGGTTCGCAGGCGGCGAATCCTGAATGCAAGAACTACAAGGGGGCTTTCATCGCCTCGGGCAACGGTCTGAGATTGCAGCGCGGCGAACACAAGGGCAGGATTTTGTTTGTGGCAGCATTGTGCCGTAAGAATGAGAATGTGCCGGATAATTATGTGGTGTATAGCGATGACAACGGCCAGAGTTGGCAGGTGTCGGAGTGCGCCTATCGTGCTGGTGATGAGGCCAAAGTGATGGAACTTGCCGATGGCCAGGTGCTGATGAGCATCCGCCAGAATGGTGCGAGAGGCTATAACCTTTCGCAGGATGCCGGCGTACACTGGGGCGTTCAGGGCACTTGGCCTGAGATGACCACCAATGCCTGCAACGGCGATATGCTGCGGTTGAGTGCTGTGGATCAGGGTGGTGTGCGCAATATTCTGCTGCACTCTATCCCCAATTCAATGAACCGTGAAAAAGTGAGTGTGTTTATCAGCTATGATGAAGGTCGCACCTGGCAGGATCCTGTGTTGCTGTGCCCAGGGCTGTCGGTCTATTCCTCGCTCACCCTCCAGCATGACGGCACCATTGGCGCATACGTGGAGAAGAACACCGACAAGGGTTGTGAGCTGTGGTATCAGAATTTTACCTACGCATGGTTGCTGGAACAATTAAAAAATGCTGAAAAATGAGAAAGATAGTGCTTTGTTTTGCACTTGTGTGCTGTGTGTTGAGCTTGCAGGCTCAGCGGACTGATAAATATTGGGTGAGTTTGCGCGACAAACAGGGTTGCGCTTTCACGCTGGATAATCCTTCGGAATTTCTCTCTGCGCGAGCATTAGAGCGTAGGCAAAGGCAAGGAATAGTTGTAGACAGCTTGGACTTGCCTGTGAGCGAAGTGTATGTGCAAGCACTGCGCCAGGCGGGTCTGACAGTGCAGAATCAGTCTAAATGGCTGAATGGTGTGGCTGTTTTTGTGCCTGAGGGTGAGGATATTAGTTTCTTGGATACAGCTGATTTTGTGGTGTCGACACAACTGCTGGAGACGGGTTTGGTGGAAGTGCCAAATGTTGGGGACAATTCGCCTATATGGAATCCATTGCGTCCGGCATCCTACGACCAGCCCTACAGCAGGGCATACTATGGCCATGCTTATACCCAGATTAATCAGCTGAACGGGATAGGCTTGCACAAGGCTGGTTTTGAAGGACAGGGCATTATTATTGGTGTGTGTGATGGCGGATACCCCGGGGTTGACACCATGGGACTGCTTGAGACCCTCAGGACGGAAGGCCGTATCCTTGCAACGCGAGATTTCGTGTGGAAGGGCGGTAGTGTATACTCTGTTCATCCGCATGGCACCAGTGTGCTATCGCTGATGGCTAGCTACAAACCTGGCTTGATGGTGGGTACGGCACCCCGAGCCTCTTATGTGCTTTGCCGTACTGAGAACACCTTGGTGGAGACGCTGATGGAAGAGTATAATTGGGTGGCTGCAGCCGAGTATCTTGATAGTTTAGGAGCCGACATGATAACGACTTCGCTAGGCTATTTCTATTTCGATTACAGTGGGCATAACCATGGTTTAGAGGATCTTGATGGAAAAACCGCGCCTATGACGATAGCGGCAGATATTGCCGTCTCGCGGGGTATGCTGGTTTTGAATGCTGCCGGCAATGATGGCATGAGTAGCCCTCAACACTTGGGCGCTCCGGCCGATGCCGAGAAGGTGCTGACCGTAGGCGCTGCTACACGCGAAGGCACATGGGCCAGGTTCAGTTCATACGGTCCTACGGCTGACGGCCGAGTGAAACCCGACATCATGGCCTTGGGCGAAGATGTGCCTTGCGCCAATAGCCAAGGGGTACTTAGCGCTTCTAGCGGCACCTCGTTAGCCACTCCCATTATGGCAGGCATGATGGCATGTTTGTGGCAGAAATACCCCGACTGGACTCCGGCCCAGCTGTGCGACAGTGTGCGCGCATGGGGAAGCCTGGCCCACAGTCCCGACTTGTATGCCGGCTATGGAATTCCTGATTTTGGCCGTGCCATGGGCAATTGTTCTATCATAGCCCAGCCAGTTGCCGATGTTCACCTCTATCCTAATCCCGCGCGGGACTATTTTGTCGTTGATGGACTGGAACAGTGCGAGTTGGCCATATTCGATGCCTTGGGTCGTGTGGTGAAGGTGGCGAAAGACTCTGACCGTGTTTCCACTCAGGGGATGAAATCAGGTGTCTACTTTGTAAAGATCACCGCTGCGAATGGGTGCGCAATGCGGCGTCTTGTGGTTGAAAAATAACGGCGGCTCCACCACTTGTGGCCAAGTGCAGCTGTAGGATGGACTTGTGCGAGACGGGTTCTTCCCAGATTCTGTAGCTCGTAGGGTTGGTCTGATAATCAGTGCTTTCGGCATCGCCATAGATTACGGCCGTGTATTTAGTGCCTTGGGGTAGAAAGTCAAGGGGCACCGTTATGTTGCGTGCCTCCTCATTGGTGACAGCACCGAGATAGTAGGTCGCGCCAGCCCGCCGAGCAATAACCACATATTCGCCCGGCTGCCCCTGCAAGGCCTGCGACCAGTCGCAGTCGGGGTTGTATTCGCGGAAGAATTGGAACATGGGATGGATCGTTGCGGAACCATCAGGATGTTCAAGTTGATAGTTTTCAATCAAATCAGAAGCCATCACCACGGGCGAATAGAGCACCACCCACAGGGCTACCTGCTTGGCTATCGTGGTGTTCACCCGGCATTCTCGGGCGTCCTTCATATTCCATTTTTTGCAGTTGGGATTGTGCTTGATGCTCTCGTAGGTGATGTCGAAAATGCCTGGCGTATAGTCCATTGGACCAGCCAGCAGGCGAGTGAATGGGAGTATGGTCTCGTGAGCCGGACTATTGCCGTCGCTCCATGCGTTCCACTCCATGCCGCGGGCACCCTCGGCCGACATGAGGTTGGGGTGGGTGAAGCGCAGGCCGGTGGGCTTGATAGGCTCGTGGACGATGAGCGCAATATGGTGTCTGGCAGCGCATTCCACTACCTTCTGATAGTGATTTACTCCATATTGCGAATGGTGGAGGTGGCGGTTGGGGAAGCCGCCGGCATATCCCGTCTTAACATAATGAATGTCATGGTCTTCGCACCATTGGAAGGCCTGCTCCATTTCTTCCTCATAGTGGGGAATGTTGCCGCCGGTCTCGTGGTGCATAATCAGTTGAACGCCCTTGCCCTTGGCATAAGCTATCACACGCTCCACGTCAAAATCGGGAGCGGCCTTGACGAAGTCAAACACCTGTGTGCCACCCCATTGCTCCCAGCCGAGGTTCCAGCCCTCAAAGAGCACGGCATTGATATTGTTGGCGGCGGCAAAATCAATATAGCGCAGGGCATTCTCGGTGGTGGCACCATGGCGGCGGTCTGGCGTCCAACTGTTGATACCCAGGTGCATACCCCACCATATACCTATATATTTTATAGGCTTGGCAAACGAGAGTTCGTCGTCGGAGAGTCTTTGTGTGTGTCTGCTAGAGTTGAGCGAAAGGGAGAAGGTGCTGTTGATCAAATCCACAGCCTTGTGCCCAATGGTGAGGGTTCGCCACGAAGTGGATTGGCCGGAGCCATAGTGTGCCACGGTGCCAGAGCCTGTGTTGTCGGGGCAGAGCCAGGTGTGGAAGCAGAGGGAGTCGAGGCTGTCGCGCACCAGGGTCATCTCTGGCATATTGCGCAGGTCTGCTTCGTGGATTGCGCCCCAGAGGCTGTCGGCGGTCACAAAGGTGAATGGCGTGTTGGCATCGGTGGTCTGCGAGATGGGTTGTTGGCGGTAGGCCATCTCGTAGCTTTCGAAATTGGCGGGAATGCTCCAGCATATGCCGTCGGTGGCGAATTGATAGGTGGTGCTTTCGCCGGTGAGCAAGGTGCTGTCGATGTTGTGGTAGCGATAGCGGAACGCAAAACCGTCGTCGGCAACAATAATACAAATATCCATGTTGGTGCCATCGTCTCGGGTCAGATGGACTATCGCACCATTATCCCTTAACTTGATTTGTTTGTTCTCGCCCCACAGCAGGTCTTCGTGATGGTTGCTCCTAGTGCGATTAAAACCATCGAACCGAAAGCCATCGGTCAGATTTACGCTGTCGTTGGTGGTGAGTCCTATGTGGTTGACGGTGAGGACTTCTTTATCGTCTACATACAGTCTGATGTAGGGCGAGCCACAGCTGTCGAGATAGCATGAGGCCGTTACATGGGTGTCGGGCGAGGCGACTTGGGCCAGGTAATCGGTGCGGGGATGGCAGCTGCAAAGTGTCAGCAGCAGGACCAGGAATGATAGGCGGCTGTGTTTCATCGTCTCAGCATTTCGGCCATCAAGATGGCGCAAGCCACCGAGGCGTTGAGCGATTCGGCCGTGCCACCAAGGTTGGGAATCAGCACTTTGCGTGTTACAAGTTGCTGCACTTCGGGAGTGATTCCCTTCGACTCGTTGCCGATGACCAGCACCGCGCCTTCCGGCGGAATCTGCAGTCCCTGGCCTTGCCAGATATCCTCGCCGTTGAGCAGGGCGCCGAAGACCGGCTTGCCGCACTGGCTGAGGTAGGAGGGAAGGTTGGTGTATTCAATGTGGGTGCGGAAAATGCCGCCCATGGTGGACTGCACCACCTTGGGGTTGAAGCACGACACCGTGCCCTCGGAACACACAATGTGGCGAATGCCGAACCAGTCGGCCGTGCGGATGATGGTGCCCAGGTTGCCCGGGTCCTGCAGGTGGTCTAGGGCGAGAATGAGAGGAGGTTGATTTGTTGATTTGTTGATTTGTTGATTTGTCGCTAAAGCGCTGCGGTCCAACAACATCCAAACCTCGTTGGGTGTTTTCATCCCACTAATGCGTTCTAGCATAACATCGTCAACCTCAAATACTTCCGTGCATTCGGGCAACAAAGAGTGCTGCGAAAGCCACGAATTTGTTGCACAAATAGTGCGAACAGGCACATTTGCGGCCAGCAATTCGGCGCACATCTTTGCCCCTTCAACAACAAAAACAGCATCCTCATCGCAACGCTTTTGTTGCTTATACACAGCAAGTTCCTTTAATTTTGTCTTTGAAATCATAGTACAAAGATACAAATTTTTTTCAAAATAATTTGGTTATGTCAAAAAAAGTGTGTAATTTTGCACACGATTTAAGAATCAAAATGGTGGGCGTAGCTCAGCTGGTTAGAGTGCCGGATTGTGGTTCCGAAGGTCGTGGGTTCGAACCCCACCTCCCACCCAGAAAGGTTGCAAGAGATTGCAACCTTTTTTTGTGGTTTGTCGGCTGTGGCGAAATTGTGGGTGAGGCAGAGAGGCCGGAGAAAGCCCGCTGAAGACCCGCTGTGGGCCCGCTCATTCTACGGTGTAGGTCCGCCATACGGAGCCGTGCTGCGGCGGCCTTGGGCATGAGGAAGGCTTTCCTCTTTTGAGGCTCTGGGTTGGCTTAGGCTCTCGCGGTGGAGTGGGGTGGAAGTTGGCCTTTGCAACAAGAAAGTGGGCGGAATGATGCCCGAGGTGAATTTTTTTTGTTGCGGAATGGAAAAAAATGTGTAACTTTGCAACTCTTAAATACTATTGAATAATGGAGCAACTTGAATACCAAGAGGGCCGTACGGAACTCGAGACCTTAGGCGAATTTGCATTGATTGACCATCTGACCCAGGATTTTGGCATAAATCAGAAGTCCACCATCAAGGGTGTTGGCGACGATTGCGCAGTGCTGGGCACCGGCAAGAAAAAAAACGTGGTCACCACCGATATGCTGGTGGAAGGCGTGCATTTCGATATGATGTACACCCCGCTGAAACATCTGGGCTACAAGGCCGTGGCTATCAATCTCAGCGATATCTGCGCCATGAACGCCACCCCGCGCCAGGTGCTGGTGAGCGTGGCCGTGAGCAACCGCTTCTCGGTCGAGGCCTTGGAGGAACTCTATGCAGGTATTCGCCTCTGTTGCGAGCGCTATCATGTCGACCTGGTGGGTGGCGACACCTCCAGCAGCCGCATCGGCTTGGTGATTTCTATTACCGCCATAGGCGATGTGGACGAGGCCAAGATCACCTACCGCAGCGGTGCTAAGTGCCACGACCTCATCTGCGTGAGTGGCGACTTGGGCAGCGCCTACAGCGGACTCTTGGTGCTGGAACGCGAGAAAGTTACATTCCAGGCCAACCCCGATTTCAAACCCGACTTGGACAGCTACGACTATGTGCTGGAGCGCTATCTCAAACCCGAACCCCGCACCGACATCATTGAATTCCTGGCCGAAAAAGAAATTGTGCCCACCTCGATGATTGACATCAGCGATGGCCTGGCAAGCGAGTTGCTGCATATCTGCAAACAAAGCAAGTGCGGCTGCGAGGTCTATGAGGAACGCCTGCCCATTGACTATCAGACTACTCGCGTCTGCTCTGAGATGAGCCAGAACATGCTGCCCGTGAGCAACGCCCTCAATGGCGGCGAGGACTACGAGCTGCTCTTCACCATCAGTCAGAAGGACTATGAGAAGATCAAGGACAGTAAGGAAATCCACATCATCGGCCATATCACCGAGGAGGGTTCCGCTCCCGTGATGGTCACTCCGCAGAACACCACCATCCAGCTCCGCGCCCAGGGTTGGAAGGAAGATTAATACCATTAATAGTTTCGCTAATCACTCATGCTAGCAGACACTCCCAAATATCAGAACTGGCGTCGCCGGATGGTGAAGGACCTCAAGGGGCGCGGCATCACCGACAAGCGCGTGCTCGGGGCTATGGAAAAGCTTCCGCGCCACATCTTCGTGGGCGAGACGGCGCTCGACCACATGCTCTATGATGTCGACCAGGCCTTGTCCATCGATTGCGGCCAGACCATCTCCAAGCCCTACACCGTTGCCTGGCAGAGCCAGCTCCTCGGTGTGAAACCTTTCGACACAGTGCTGGAGGTGGGCACCGGCAGCGGCTACCAGACCGCCATCCTCTGCGAGATGGGTGTGCGTGTCTTCACCGTGGAGCGCCATGCTCCGCTCTTCCGCAAGACCAAGGCCCTGCTGGCCGAGATGCGTTATTCTGCCAAGTGCTATCTTGGCGACAGCTTCAACGGCCTGCCCGAGATGCGAGGGTTCCTCTTCGACCGCATTCTCGTGACTTGTGGCGCTCCCGGCATCCCGATGGGACTAATGAATATGCTCAAAGTGGGCGGCATCATGGTCATTCCCGTTGGCGAGGGCGAACAACGGATGCTACGCATCTACAAGGATGGAGAATCGCAGGACCAATGGCGCATCGAGGACTTGGGCGACGCCTATTTCGTCCCCATGCTCGAAGGCCGATGCTTCTAGTGGTAGTGAATTGTGAATAGTGAATTGTGAATAGAGGGCTGCGCCCACTCATAATTCATAAATCAGAACTCATAATTCTAGCGTGTCACCTCGGCCGAACCTCTCACCAGGTATTGCCGTTTGTCATTCATATCTTCGCAAATCCAGCGGGTTCTGCGCTTTTCAATGGCCTTGAACAACCTGCGCGGCTGCTCTTTCAGGCGGAAAATCATGCCGGGCTGCAGGTCATCGAGTAGCAGTCTGGGTGATCCGTCATAGTCCTCGTCATACTCCTTCAGCTTTGCGTCAATCTCGGTTTCTAAAGTGCGACTCAGCGGAATCCGGCTTGAGTATCTGTCGATCAAAGTTGCCAGTTCAGGGGCGAAACAATGGCGGTATTCTATCAGCAAAGCAGCATATTCCTGCTGCCATTCGTGGCCGTGGGGCAGCACCTCGTTGCCATAGCGCAGATGAGTGTGGAGATGCCCCATCTCATGCAGCAGCACCATGAGGAACTGATACTTGTTCATGTCGCCGTTCACACTGATTTCATGGAAGTTGTGCCTAGGCTGAGGCGGACGGTAGTCGCCCAGTTTCGAAGTGCGCTTGCGGGTGATGTGCAGATGCACCCTGTGGCGGCTCATGAAATTGTAGATGGCCTCTACCGCCGTGTCGGGCAAATAGTTAGAAAGAGTTCTCTTATATTCTTCCGGCGACATTTCACATATAGTTTATCGTGTCTCGCGGCAGCGATTCCGAGAAAGTGGGACAGTTGCAGTGGCGGCGCTTGCGGTGCTTGGGCATGTGGATGCCCTTATTGCTGCAGCCGGCGGCCAGCATGCCTAGGAAGGCGGCCAGGAGCAGGAGTGCGAAATTTCGTTGTGGGTGTCTCATCAAAACAAGTAACGAAAGACGACAAAAAATATTCTGTTGTCCCCCACATTTTTTCTTAGCGTAGATTGCGTTTCCGGGAAAAATAATTCGTTAAAATACTATTCATGTCAATAATAATTCGTAAATTTGCAAACTGGATTTCCTATAGGAATTATTCGCATAGCACTGATAATGACTATACTAGATTCTGCTGCATTTGGGCATTGGAGCGATAAAGTGCTGTATAGTGATACAAAAATGGCGCAAAAAACCGCTCCCTCGCTCATCAAAAACACGCATATAATATAATTGTATAATATTTTTTAAGATGAAAAAAGGAAAAAAGAATCTTTATGTAACCCCTACTATCAAGGTGGTTTCATTTGAAGTGGAGAAAGGCTTTGCAGGTTCTCAGGAGAGTTCCCCCTCTCCCGTAATTGTCGGGGATGAATTTCGTGTCTCAGGTCGTGCTGGCGAATGGTATGAGAGCCAGGAAGAAGCCAGCCATTGGTTCTAAAAACAGCTAGGTATTATGAAAAAGAATTTGTTCTTTGCAGCCATGCTGCTTATCGGCGCTATGATTGCCGCCGGATGCTCTAAAGACAACGAGCGTGTTTACAAAATTTCTTACCACCAATACCATGGTGCCACCAAGACCATTATCGTCGACAACAAATCCATTTGGGAAGAAGGCGACCAGATTAGCCTTAATGGCCAGGAGAACGTGACGGTGCAGAAAAGCGGCACTTCATGGTATGTTACCGCTCCCGAGTCCATCAATCTTGAAGACGGTCTCTACGCTTGCTATGCCGGCCGTGGCGAAATGACCGGCTACGATCCCGCCAGCCATGCGTTCACCTTCACCATGCCCAGCACTTTCGACTACCGCGACAATGCGTTGCTGACCCCCATGGTAGGTGTGGCCGACGCAGGCAGAGTGATTAACTTTGATCACACCTGCGCACTGCTCAAGGTCAACTACACAGGAGTTATCACTGGCAGTATTATTCTTGAGGAAAATATCGAGAACACATATCTTGCCGGTAGCTACACCGCAACTCCCGGCGCCGACGGTTGGAACATCACCGAGTCGGAATCCAACTCGGCTACCACTCTCACAATCACCGATGTCCAGAACATTTCTCGTGTCGACTACGTCACCACCCTCTACATCCCCATCCCCGTGGGCACCCACAATTTGAGCATCACCAGCACTGTCAACGGCGAGACTATCCGCAAGTCTATGACCCGCGACCTGACCATGGAAGCTGGCATTGTATATGTGGTCAACGACAGCCTCACCCCCTGGCAGCCCAACCACATGGGCATGTTCTCGGTTTCGCCCACCAAGAAGGTCTATTTCTCCAGCGGAAACCTCCAGTATCGTGATGGCGTATGGCAGTTTGCCGATGCTCAGGACCAGACCATTGCCACACAGACTACCACCTATCGTGACCTCTATTTCCAGAGCCGTGACAACGACTATCGCTATGGCATCGGTTCCTCTTACTTGACCGATGGAGCCAACACAGGCGACTATGTGGGTTGGAACGACTTGCTCCCCGAGTGGTATGTGCTGACCGAAGCTGAGTGGGACTACCTCCTCGGCACTTCTTCTCCCAACCGAATCTCCGACCACAAATGCACCCACAGCTATGCCTATGCCGTGGTCAACTATGTTGTCCCTGCACCCGGCACGGCTGCTTCTGTAGGTGTCAACGGTATCATCCTGTTCCCCGACAATTTTGATTTCAGCAATTGGCCCGCAGGCGTGCCCAACCCCGGCCGCGCATCGTATCGCGGACTTGGCCCTTATGATGTGGTTTGGGACAATGTGCCCGGCCATATCGTGGATGGTTTTTACGCCAATGGCAATATGCGTTATACGGCTGAGCAGTGGCAGGTGCTCGAAAGCCTTGGCTGCGCATTCCTTCCCGCAACCGGCCATGGCGATGGCAACAACAACTTCGCCAACTCAGACTACGATAGCGCCGGCTACTACTGGTGCGACAATGACGACCAGACCCGTATGAAGTTCACCTATAACCATATTTTCCAGCCCGGTACTGGCGCTGACAACCGCCACCCCTCCTCGGGCGACCAGAACTTCGCTTATGCAGTACGTCTTGTTAAGACTGCTGAGATTACTCCATCCAAATAGCACATCGTTGTGCATGACATAGAAAGAGGGATGCCGTGGGCGTCCCTCTTTTTTGTTTCGGCAAAGTGAAGAAGGCTGCCAGTGGCAGCCTTCGATAGCGTAGCGTAGAAATCAACCCTTGCGGTTGATAGCCGTAAGGCTGAAACTGAGCGAGCATTGCAAGTTCACAGTTCACATTTTCACTTCCATAATCCAGCGCAACCGAGTCGGAGATGTTTAGAGTGAGTGCTAGCTGAGAAATCCTTCTATTTTTAGATAAAAATAGTGCTGCAGACCCATGGCAGCCCCGTCCTTCCCCCGTTCCTTATTCTATATTTATACTATAGTTATACCTTATTTATCCTATATATAAAGGTATAAATATAGTATAAATAAGGTATAACTATAGGATAACGAGCGGTGTTTGGGCGGAGGAAGTCTGTGTTTTGTGGTTGCGGATGGCCAAGAAATGGAGGAAGCAGGGAATGGAAAATAGAAAAGGATCGCCTCCCCCCGGGGGGGGGAATTTTATGATAGTCAGATGATTAGAGGCCGAGGGTGCCGAGCCAGCAGGTGATGGTGCTGTCGGCTGCATCGTTCATCAGCAGGCCGTTCTGCCAGTTGAGGTCGGTGTACTGGGCTTTGAAAACCTGGTCGGAGTTCTCAAGGTTGCTGCCGCCGCTGGTGGCAAAGAAAGCCACGGTCTTGCCGGCGAGAGCGGGGTTGGCCTCGATGAAGGTGTTGATGATTCTGGGAGCGGTGTTCCACCAGATGGGAAAACCGATGAGCACCACGTCGTAGTCGGCCACGTTGGCCTCAAAAGTCTTCATGGCGGGGCGGCAGTCGAGGTCCTTCATCTCCACAGAGGAGCGAGAAGTGGAGTCCATGTAGTTGAGGTCGGCCTCGGTGTATTCCTGTTCGGGCATGATGGCCATGAGGTCACCGCCAGCCAGGGTGCAGAGGCGCTCAGCGGCAGCCTTGGTGTTGCCGGTGGCGGAGAAATAAGTCACGATGACTTTCTTCTGAGCCTGTTCGTCGGCGTTGTCGGTTTTGGGAGCGCAAGACGCAAAGCACAGCGAGAGCGCAGCAAGGATAATGGTTAAGTGTTTCATTTAATGTGTGTTTTTGATTAATAATATGTTTTGATAATGTGCAGCATGTTGTCATGCCGCACATAAAATAACGGAAAAATCGCTCAAATATTATTCGTTGGCGGAATAGATTTTAACCTTTAGATTCAACTGCCGCCCAATTCATTCTTCACTCATCACTAAAAAAAGAGTGGCACAGCTGTTCAACAGCCATGCCACTCTTTTCATTCTGCCAGTCGCTCGCATAAAGCCGAGCAACTAACACGTATTCTTATTTGAGGCTACCGCTTAGGGCTCCATATAAACAATCTTTCCCGTCTTGTCGATATATCCCCATTTACCACCAATCTTCACACTAGCCAGCCCTTTCGAGAAGTCCCAAGCCTTATCAAACTGAGGCTCAATCACAACACTTCCCGCCTTGTCGATATATCCCCATTTACCACCAATTTCCACACTAGCCAGCCCTTCCGAGAAGTCCATAGCATCATCAAACTGAGGGTTAATCGCAATCTTTCCCGTCATGTCAATATATCCCCATTCTCCATCAATCTCCACACTAGCCAGCCCTTTCGAGAAGTTGCCAGCCCAATCAAACTGAGGCTCAATCACAAACTTCCCCGATTTGTTGATATATCCATATTTGTAGCCAGATCTAGCAGGGAACAATTCAGAATAATCTTCTGTGGAAGATGACGCCCCCTGTTGATTGCAGCCCACGAAGAGAAACAGCAGCATGCATACCAAGCTGAACAACAAAATTTTTTTCATAACTTGTAACGCCCTTATTCCGTGTCGGGCTGCAACCTTTTTTTCTGCAAATCCGGCTCTGATTCGCATCTGTTTTTCTTCATCTCGCAAGCAAGCGGAGCCTTCCATCCGAGCCCTTCCTCCCGCCTCCTCCCCAGGGCAACCCCCTGGCTCTCAGCGGCGGAACAATAGCCCCCGATGCGTCTTCCTCGGTCAACCCAACTCTCGAATCGACACTGCAAAGATACAACTTTTTTTCGAATACTCCCTTTTTCTGTGAATTGTGAAATAGTGAATTGAGGCCACCTTGATTTTTTGTTGATCTGAGCCAAGTTATTCAATTCAACACTCCAGCTCATCACCGAGCCGGCTGGTGAAGATGTTCTCTTTGGTGACGTATTTGTCGAAGAGGAAGAACAGGAGGTCGAAAAGCATGATGGTGAGGATGCCGGCCAGGCCAGTGGAGCCGCAGAGGAGGTCGTTGAAGTTGTTGATAAGCAGGATGCTGAGGCCGGCCACGGCGTTGAAGGTGCCGTGCATGATGGCTGCCACGATGACCGAGCCGCTCTTGGTGCGGAAATACTGGATGAGCGGGGCGAAAGCCATGCAGAACAGCACCATCATGAATACGCCGGCCACGGGATGCTCGGGGTAGTTGTGACCCAGCAGGATGATGGGCGAATGCCACACACCCCAGATGGCGCCGATGATGAGGGCCGACTTGGTGAAGTGCTGCCCCTTGAACTGGCTGAGCAGGTAGCCGCGCCAGCCCGACTCCTCGCCGAAGGCAAAGATGGCATTGATGGTGGCACCGGAAAAGAGTCCGCTGAGAAGGGTGATGACAATGAGCAGCGTGGGGGTGATTGCAACATCGCCTTCCATCTCATTCATGGCGTAAACTTGGGCCTGCAATAGGTCGGTGTTGGTGGAGAATTCGGCATCCGGCATCAGGCTGCTTGCGCCTACGGTTATTATGGCTAAGAGTGGCATGAGCAGCCAGCCGATGAACCACCAGCGGTTCACCTTCCAGCTGACGCCGATGTTGCGCAAAGGCTTCTCATGTGCCATGAGTTGTAGGGTGATGGTGGCGATGAGCGGAAAAAGCATGCAGATGGCTGCCAGTCCGGTGCCCAATGGGCTGTGGTAGTCGATTCTAGTGCCGGCCAGGCCCATGATAATCATAGGTGCGAAGGCCAGGAAGGAGAAGTGCAGGATGTTTTTTGTTTGCTTGTTCATGGAGTTTTGGGGCTTAGTTGTTTAGGAGCTTAGTTGCTTAGTAGTTCTTGGGGTTTGGCTTAGTTGCTTAGAAGCTTAGTGGTTGCGACAACAATTAAGCTTCTAAACTACTAAGCCATCTAACCTATTTAGAGAACATTATTTTTTCGCTGTTGAACATTTTGGTGAGGGCTACGACGGCGCCTGCGGTGTAGAGTATGTTGGAGGCGATGGTGATGACCAAGGGCAGCATTTCTACTTTGAAGGAGAAGACCGAGGCCATGCACTGTGCGCTGTTGTAGACCGGGATGAGGTAGAGCAGGGGGGAGGAGGGCGAGCCGATCATGGGGGTGAGGGCGGCCATCATGATGAAGAGCATGAGGGGAGTGATCATGGTGCCGGCCGACTTCACATCCTTGGCCCAGGCCGAGAAGATGCTGATGGCGGAGATGATGATGAGCACGGTGCTGATGATGAGCAGGAGGATGAGTGCGAAGTCGGAGGTCTGGTAGGGCAGGGCCATGTTGAGTTGTTCGGCTTCTTCTGCGCCCATCTGCAGCATTTTGGGCAGCGAGAGGATGATGCCTAGGAAACTGGAAAGGCCGCTGAGCAGCGCAAAGCATGAGAGACTGATGATTTTGCCAAGGGCCAGTTCGCTGCGCTTCATGGGGGTGACGAGGAGGGTGGCAATCGTGCCGCGCTCTTTCTCGCCGGCGATGGCGGTGGGGGCCTCGGCCATGCTGCCCGAGAAGAGGAGCATGATGATGAGCATGGGGATGAGGTTGCCCAGGATGTCGCCGAGCTCGTCCTGGTCGGTTTCGCCAAGAGTGGCTTCATAATCATAATAAGCTGTGTTTCGCACCTGTTGCAGCGAGTCGAGAAGGTGCTCTTCATCGGCGGTGAGGGGCGAGATGAAGGCGGTTTGCTTCTCTTCGTCCTTGGCTATCTCCTCCTGTACTTTGTTGCCCATGAAAGAGCCCATGAGGGTGTAGATGACATAGATGAGCAGGCCGGGCATGATGACTGAGGTGAACACCAGCGAGCGGTCGCCAAAGAAGCGGGCGAACTCTTTGCGGATGATGGTGCCTACATTGTTTTTCATTCTTCGTCTCCTTTCATTTCTTTATAGATTTCAAAAAAGCGGTCTTCGAGATTCATGCCGTCGCATACGGCTTCGAGGGTGTCGCAGTGGGTGAGTTTGCCATCGATGATGATGCCCACGCGGTCGCAGAGTCGTTCCACGAGGCTGAAGATGTGGGTGGAGAGGATGATGGTCTTGCCCTCGGCTTTGAGCTCCTGGAGGAAGTCGGTGACGGTGCGGGCGGTGATGACATCCAGGCCGTTGGTGGGTTCGTCGAAGATGATGATGTCGGGGTTGTGGACCAGCGAGATGACGATGCTGACCTTCTGCTTCATGCCGGTGGAGAGGTTGGCCACCTTGACCTCGGCGAACTTGTCGATGCCGAAACGCTCAAACAGGGCCTTCTTGCGGGCGGAGGCGGTGGCGGGGTCGACACCGTGGAGGTCGCTGAAGAAGTTGTAGAGATAGTTGGGGGTGAAGAAGTCCTCCAGCTTCAGCTCGCTGGTGAGGAATCCGATTTTGCTGCGCACTTGCTCGGGCTGGCTGACAATGCTGCAGCCATCTACCCAGGCATCGCCCTGATCGGGGCGGATGAGGGTGGCCAGCATGCGCAGGGTGGTGGTCTTGCCGGCACCGTTGGGGCCTAGCAGGCCGAAGATTTCGCCTCGGTAGGCACTGAGCGTGAGGTTGTCCACGGCCACCTTGGTGGAGGCGTGGGTGCGCTCTATTTTCTGTTGCTTCTTGGAAAGCTTGAAGGTTTTCGATAGGCCTTCAACTTTTAATATTTCTTCCATTGTGTTGATTTGTTGTTTTTTCAGTGAATTGTGAAATAGTGAATTGAGGCTGCCGCGCTATTCACTACTTTACTGTTCCCTTTCTCATTTTGATTGAGCACCAGATGGCGACGGGCAGGGCGCATAGCGGAGCAAATGCCGAGGCATAGAACATTTTTTGGCTGAAGTGGGTGCCATAGGCATCGGCCAGTATGTGGCAGAATCCTAAGAGGGCGAGCGAGAAGGTGATGGCACCATTTGACAGAAAACGGTAGTTTCCGGTGTCGGTCAATTTGTTCTTGCTGCGCCATTCGAATTTGCGTTCTTTGAAATTGAAGGTGTATTGGCCATTCCAGTCGGGGCGCAGTGTTACTACCAATAGTGCGGCCATGATGAGGGTGAATGTTGCCAATTGCAACCACAGCTCAATGTTGCCACCCTTTACCCCTAGAAAGACCGTGGTGGCTATGTCCATGGCAAAGGAGAGGGCGAAGAGCGTGATGCCTATAATCTTGCGAGCTATCATGATTGTCAGGTTAAGGATTATGATTTTTTGATTGGCGTTGGCTGTTCTGGTTAAAGGGTCGGAGGCTGGGCTATTGCTCATAACCGCCTGTGCGGTACATGATGATGCAGAGCCAGATGATTACGGCAAAGACCACTACGAGCATGCTTAGCGTAATGATGAACAAGGTTTCCCAGAAGTGTCGGCCGGTGAGGTCCATCATTATCCTGCAGGCTGTCAGCAACGAGAGCCAAAGTGCCACTGTGCCGTTGAGGACTATCTGATAATTGCCCACATCGCGTAGCTTCTTGTTTCTCTTCCATTCGAATTTTTTGGCACGAAAGTTGAAGACCATCTGTTTGCTAGTTATGTTGGGACGTAAACTGATGATGATGAAGGCGGCCTCGGTGATGGCCATCTCGGCGAAGCTCCACCAAATATTGAACCAGTCGGCCTGCTCGGCTTTTGTCACGAGAATGCGCACGAGGGTGAACAATGTGACGATTATCGAGAGTGCCAGCATGGCGAATCCTATAATCTTGCGAATCTGCATATTATTATTCTTCTTTCTTTTTGGGTGTGCGCTTCGCCTTTTTGAGTGCCTCGGAGAGTATCCACTCTATCTGGCCATTGGTGCTGCGGAACTCGTCGGCAGCCCATTTCTCAATGGCGGCGTACACTTCTTCATCAACGCGTAGAGCGAAACTTTTTTTTGCCATCGTAGTAATGCTAGATAATCTAGAGGTTCTAGAAGTTCTAGTACAGCGAGCCGGTGTTGATTACGGGGCTGGCGCTCTCGTCGGCGCAGAGGACTACGAGGAGGTTGCTGACCATGGCGGCTTTGCGCTCTTCGTCAAGCTCAACAATCTGATCCTGGGAGAGTTTCTTAAGGGCAAGGTCGACCATGCTGACGGCACCTTCCACAATCTTCTCGCGGGCGGCGATGATGGCGTCGGCCTGCTGGCGGCGCAGCATCACTTGTGCAATCTCGGCAGCGTAGGCCAGGTAGTTGATGCGGGCTTCCACAATCTCGATGCCGGCGATGCTCAGGCGGCTAGCCAGCTCCTCTTCCAGCTGATTGTTAATCTCTTCGCCACCGCTACGCAGGGTCACTTCGGGAGCGTGGTTGTCCATATTGTCGTAGGCGTAGAGTCCGGCCACCTTGCGCAGTGCGGCATCGCTCTGCACGCTTACGAAGCTATCGTAGCCCTTAAGGTCTTGCTTGTTAGTCTGTTCGCCGTTGGCCTTGGGCGCAGCCAGGGTGTCGACATCAATGTCAAAGCAAGCCTTGTAGCAGTCCTTGGTTTTCCATACCAGCACCAGGCCGATCATGATGGGGTTGCCGTTCTTGTCGTTGACCTTGATGGGGGGAACATCCATGTTGCGGGCACGCAGAGAGAGCTTTTTCTTGCTGTAGAAAGGATTAACAAAGAAGAAGCCGGTCTCGCTCACGGTGCCGCTATACTTGCCGAAGAAAGTCAGCACACAAGCCTGGTTGGGCTGAAGGATGATGAAGCCGACGCAGTGCATAATATATATAAAACATAGTATTATACCCAGCACGATGGGCAGAGCGATCCAGCCGGTGGGCTCGCCGGTGGCATCTACCATGCAGGGTTGGCTGCCGATGAGGATTTCTACCAGGATGAATGCTGCCAGCATCACTAAGTTGATAGCCAGATGTAAGAAGCCGTTGTTGGCTGCGGTCATTTTCTTTGCAAATTCTTTTGTTTCCATATTGCTTTATTATTTAGTATTTAATTCCTATGAAATCTTGCCAGTGCCCCGTGAAACATTGCTTTTGGGCTGTTCCTCAGAGAAGACCTACAGCGAAGGAAGAGCGAAGGAAGAGCGAAGGGAAAGCGGGTCTTCTTCTTTTGGGCTCATTGGGCACTTTGGCAGCGGTGTTCATGTTTTGTTTTTGTTGATTTGGAATGATATTATTTTGATATCACTTTGCAAAAGTACAAACTTTTTTTTATTCCAACAAATTTTTTTTTCGTATCTTTGCATTTTAAAAGCAAATTTGTTTTTGCTACCTATTGATGCAGAATATTATAGACTTATGAAAAAAAAATACTCGTTAATGTTGTTGTTGGCCATGTTTATGGCTGCAAATAATGCTTTTTCGCAGTCGGCGGAATCGGATTCGGTGGATGTGCGCCGTTATTCTTTGAATCTTGACTTGGGCCACAGCCAGCCTAAGCATCTTGACGCGCAGGCGATTATTCATTTAAAGATTACCAGGCCTTGCTCGTCTGTTGATTTCGATCTTATCTGCGATTCTGTTACCGCTGTTGCCATGGGCGAAGCCGCTACACCTGTAGCTTATACCTACGACCGTTCTAATGCAAGACTTACTGTGCAACTTCTTGGAAATATTGCTGTTGGTGAGGATTTTGAGATTGACGTGGCGTATGCCAGCTCAGGATATGTGGAAGGTTATGGCTGGGGCGGCTTGCATTTCGACAACGACATCTATTATAATCTGGGTGTGGCCTTTAATGACTATCCCCACAACTATGGCCGCGCATGGTTTCCGTGTCGCGATAATTTCTACGATAAAGCCAGCTATGACATCACTGTCACGACCAAGCCTGGCTGGCGAACTATTTGCAGTGGCTTGAAGTTGGCCGAAGTGCGCAATGCCGATAATAGCGTGACTTCCACTTGGACTCTTGAGCAAGAGACACCTACCTACCTTGTGTCTGTGGCTGCTGCCAATTGGCATGTTATAGAACGTGACTATCAGGGTGTTTATGGCGAGTATCCTGCAATTATTGCTTTCACTACCCACGACAGCACCCATGTGTATGAGGCTTATGATATTTTGGAGGATGTGATACCGATGTATGAGCGTTGCTTAGGCCCTTATCGTTGGGACAGAGTGGGTTATGTGGCAACACCTCAGGGGTCGATGGAGCATGTGCAGAACATCGGTCTTGTTTCGGTGTGTATGGCCGATAAAGGGCAGGTGGCTTGCCAGATGACTATCTGCCACGAGCTTGCCCACGCCTGGTTTGGCAACACCGTGACTTGCGCTTCGCAGGAGGACATGTGGTTCAATGAGGGCGGTGCCAGCTTCTGCGAGGAAATCGCCAATGAGGCAGCCTTCGGCAAATCTTCATCCATAGATTACTATCAGGACATGCTGTCCCAGGTGCTCCGCATGGCCCATATCGATGATGGCGGTTATCGCTCGCTCTCCGGCATGGATCAGTACCACACTTATGGCACAACCACCTATAAGCAGGGCGCTATGATGTGGCATTCTCTGCGAGGATATATGGGCGACTCGCTGTTCTACAGCAGTTTGCAGCACTTGTTCGCTACGGATTTTCCCAGCCTTACGGCTTTGCAGGTGAGAGATTCGCTCATGGCTTATAGCGGAATGGACCTCACGGATTTCTTCAATTTCCACGTCTTCAACCCTGGCTTTGTTGATTATGCTATCGACAGTTTCTCGGCCTACGGCAACACCGCCACCATCACCATCCGCCAGCTTCTCAAGGGCGCTCCGGATTATTGTCGTGGCAACCGTGTGCCAGTCACTTTCTTCTCGCAGGACCGCCAGCAGGCCGACCGCCTCATGGTGTTCGACGACAGTGTCTTCACACAAACTTTTGAGCTTCCCTTCAACCCTGCCTATGCCGTGGTCGACTATTATCACAGGCTCTCCGATGCCTCCACTGATGATACGGCGCAGCTCCGCACCAAAGGTTTGCGCGACCTCACCCACAGCCTCTGCCGCCTCTACGTCGGCCAGGCCAACTCCGACCCAACTGCCTGGGTGCATGTCGGTCATCATTATGCTCGCCCACAAGGCCAGCTGCCCGAAGGCATCCTTCGCATCTCCAACCGCTACTGGCAAGTTGCCGGCCTTGTTCCTTGGGATGGCGATGTCCAGGGTCGGTTCCTTTATAACTTGGGCTCAACCGGCTCCGCAGGTGCGCCCTTCCTCGACTATGGATTCTACGACAATCGCAACACCCTAGACTCGCTCAGCCTTGTCTACCGTGCCACTCCGGCTGAACCTTGGCGCGTTGTCTCCCGCACACGCACCTCCTCCAGCTCCATTTCCACCGGCTATTTCACCGCACGCCTCTTCCCTGGCCAGTATGCCCTTGCTGTTGTCGACACCAACCTCGCTTCCATTCCTGCTATCTCCTCCGATGCCGAAACAACATTTCGCCTTTTCCCCAACCCATCTGCAGGGCAAGAATTCACCATTGACCTGGGGTCCTATGATAAAAATTTCAACCTTATTATCGTTGACCAAATGGGGCGCAAAGTGTTGCAAAAAAACAATTTGACATCGGGCACCCGCGTTGCCCACAACCTTCCCGCCGGAACCTATTTTGCAATAATCCAAAATAATTTCTTATCTTTGCACTCGCAAATTATTATACAATGAAAAAAATAAATATTGTCTTACTGATAGTTATGCTCATTGCCGCTTCCTCGGCAATGGCTCAGTACACGCAGCAGCGTCCCAATGTAGAGTACATGTTCAAACTTGAAGCCGGTTATCTCCACAATGTTGGCAACTATGGCAAACCCACCATCGATGGTGTCGCGCCAAACGTCACCCCTCAGGGCTATAACCTCAATGCCCACGAGGAAGCCTTCGGCCTCAACATCATCAATGGTGTCAACATTAGCCAGGACTTCTTCCTCGGAGGCGGTCTCGGCTATAGTTTCTGCCAGCCCACTCTGGCCGACAAGAGCCTCGAGCCCAGCCACATGGCTCAAGTGTTTGTTGATATGGATTACCGCCCCGTAGGTGAAACCTGGGCTCCCATGGTAGGCGCTCGTCTCGGTGGCAGTTTCCTTATGAACAACAACAACTACGGCACCACCATGTCGCCTTATGTCGAAATCTATGGTGGCCTCAACTGGTTCTACGATCATGCTCTCCAGCAGATGGACCGCAACTACCACAGCTTCTATGCCGAAGTGGGTGTCGTTTTCCAGCAGCAGACCGTCTTCATCCCCCTTCGTCTCGGTTGGAGACTCTAAGTTGTTAATAACGAATAATTGATAATTAATAGTTTTGGGTGCTCTGCCCTCGATTATTAATTATCAATTATTTTGTAATTACTAATTTCTAATATTTATTCAACACTATGCAGTCTACCCGTCAGCAGAAAATATCGCGTCTCATCCAGCAGGACCTCGGTGACATCTTCCTCCGTGAGATGAAACCCGTTCTCGGCAACTCCCTCATCACCGTCACCGGTGTGCGTGTGTCACCCGACCTTTCTATCGCCCGTGTCCATGTCAGCATCATGCCCATCGGCGACATCCCTGCCTATGCCGACCGCCCTCAAGAGCCTGCCACTAAGCAGGGTATCATTGACGCCATTCTTACTTTCGCACCCGATATCCGTCGTCGCCTCGGTCTGCGCGAGGGCAAGCAGCTTCGCATCATCCCTCAGCTCGACTACTATCTCGACGATTCTCTTGACTATGTCGAAAACATCGAGCGCCTGCTCAAGCAGTAAGTTAAGAGATTGTTGAAGTAGTGCATGGAGTTGAAGCAGTTTATGAGGTTAATGAAGTTTGGCTTCTTGTCAGTTAACGTAAAAGTAAAAGTCCAAAACTCCGGCTTCAGCCCACTCTACATTCTACATTCTAAAATCTACAATCCTGTCAACCCGTGCCATTGCACTTGCTCATAGCCCGCCGATACTTCTTCTCGCGCAAGCAGAAGACTGTCATCAACCTTATCTCGTGGATTTCTTTGATTGGCATTGCCGTCAGCACCACGGCGCTCATCGTTGTGCTCAGTGTATACAACGGCATCGGCAACATCACTCAGGGCCTTTTCAACTCCTTCGACCCTCCCATCCTTGTCCAACCTGCCCAGGGCAAGACCTTCCATACCGACGACATCCCACTGGATCAAGTACGGGCTCTCAATGGAGTTACTGCCGTCTCGCAGCTCGTAGAAGAAAACGCGTGGATCACCCACCGCCACAACCAGGCCATTGTCTCACTCCGTGGCGTTGATGACGTCTACCCACAAGTCACTGGGCTCGACACCCTCCTCTACCAAGGTGTCTACGGCCTCAAGATGGCCACCCCCGTGCCGGACAGCCTTGGCCGTTCCACGGTATACTTCCTCCTCTTTGGTGCCGAAGTCTACTACAACCTCGGTATCCGCGAAGCCTCCAACACTCCTGTGGCCGTTCATATCCCCAAGCGTGGCGTTGGCATGGGTATGACCATGGAGCAAGCCCTCAATACCGGCTATGCCGCTCCCGGCGGAAATTTCTACATCCAGCAGGACATCGACAACCGTTATGTCGTGGCCGACATCCAGTTCGTCCGCCAACTCATGGATTATTCATCTGACGAGTGCACTGCCCTTGCCATCGCCCTTGATTCCCATGCAAAAGTTGGCCGTGTCAAAGAACAACTCCGCCAACTTCTCGGGCCTCAATTCACCGTCAAAGACCGATTCGAGCAACAACCGATATACTATAAAGTCTACCGATCCGAGCGCCTGGGCATCTACCTTATCCTGGCCCTTATCGTCCTCATTGCCACACTCAACCTTGTGGCATCGCTCTCCTTGCTTGTCTTAGATAAGCGGCGCGATATTTCTACACTGCTTTCACTCGGCATGCGTCGTTCCGATATTCGCCGCATCTTTCGTGTCGAAGGCATCATGATTGCCGCCTTTGGTGTTGTCGTAGGGTTGCTCTTCGGCTTTGTCATCTGCTTCCTTCAGCAGCATTTCGGCCTCATCAAGATGGGCGACAACTTTGTGGTTTCTGCCTTTCCCGTTGCCATGCATGCCGTCGACTTCCTCCTCACCTTCCTCCTCGTCATGGCCATCAGCACCGCCGCCGTCTTCCTCTCCATCCGCAAGCGTAAGATATAGGGCGGCCAGTATTATTGAAAAAAAGTAAATGGTGATATACTAAAAAAGAAATAATTCAGTTATTACACAATTAAATATTAGTCCGTAAATGAAAAAAGTCCTCTTCCTGTTAGCGTTAGTGATCGCTATATGTGGTCAGGCGCAGGCTCAATTCATGGCTGTGGCCGAAAACACCAATGATTTTAACATCAGCAGCGAGCTCAGCATGGCTGCTACAGTCGACAATAGTCTGTATTCTCCCACATTGCTCAATAGCAATGGTGTTTTTGGCACCAATTCCACTATGGATCTGCAGGCAACCCAGGCCGACCCCGGATTCCGCAAATTCGCAGGTGTCTGCCTTATCTGGTCAGGTGCAGGTACCCTTATTGCTGGTGGTGCCACCATCGCATATTCCCTTTTGTTCAAGGATGTGTCAAATGGCATTATCCCCGATTCTGACCCCTCTGCCCAAGAGGGAGCAAATTTTGTGTCCGATGTTTTCATGTACGTTGGTATTGGTGCAGCTGTGTTGGGTGCAGGAATGCTCACAGGTGGCATAATCCTGGTCAGTTCCGACGGCGCTAAATCTGGCGCAAATGCAACCAAATATCAAACTAAGAACACCCGCAATACTCCGGCCAGCAAGAAAAACAAGCATAAACGTGTGTCTGCCGAGAACCTTCTCGCTCCCGAGGCCGACAATCTCGGATGGTCTCTTGCCTTCTCGGCTTCCCCCACCATGGGCGCGCTTACCCTCTCTTTCTAACATAAGACAACCTCAAAAAAAGGATAGTCTAAGTTTCGCTTGCGAGACTTAGACTATCCTTTTTTTAGTAGTTGCCATAAGACTGGTGCAGTCGGTTTTCGGAAGCCCCATACCCTGACTCAAACTCCGCCCTAACCCCGCTCGTTTTACCTTATTTATACTATAGTTATACCTTAGTTATTCTATTATATATAGGATAAATATAGTATAAATAAGGTATAAATATAGGATAAGGAACGGGGGAAGGGCGGGGCTAG
>JAZLLD010000058.1:0-77923 GCA_045597945.1 Bacteroidales bacterium | reverse complement strand
ATTAGTGCTGATGCGATAAATTATTATGCCTACGGCGTAACGCGAATTTTCGTGAATTATACGTAAATTTCCGATAATTATTTTATTCTATAATATTGAAAATATGAAACATACACATTTATGATAATTCACGTTTCATTTGCGGCAATTCACGTTTAGCAAAGCGATAAAATCAAATCAAAAAATAAAACACTTGTTATAAAAGTTTGATACATAACAACATACAACCTTAATGGTGGAATTTATCGCACCAGTACTAGCTGCCGATAATTAATTTCATCACTTTCAAATGTGGAATTTATAGAACCCACCTTTAGATGTAGCCCTGGAAAAATAGATGCCGTCTCACGATAATTGTCTGATTTCTGATCCTCCATCACCAATCCACACCGAGGTAGTGGTTCTGCTTTCGGGTTTTACATTTTACATTTTGCCTTATCCATCTTGTTTACAATACGATACGAATGTGGAAATGTAAAATTTACATGTAAAATGTAAAAAACTTCCACAAACAACAAGCCCCCTACAGCAGCAAAATTGTAAAATGTATAAACGCGTATAATTTTACAAAAACGGCATCAAACGGATTGAATATTAGATGTTTGACCTCAAATGTAAAATGTAAAATCCGTTTTTCGACAATACAAGCCCCAAGCCACCCACCCTGCCAAACTGCATTTTACATTTTACATTCTTTAAACTCGCTTCAATGAGACTTCTGCTCCTCCGCAGAAGCCCCACTGAAAGTCCGCTCTTAGCGACGGGTCTAGAACGGGTCTAGAACGGGTCTTCAACGGGAGTGAGATGATGCCACATTTGCCCTGCAGAAATCATCTTACGCCAACCGTCCACCTTCTCAAGAGCCACCTGCAAATCTCAAAAGTAGGTGCACGAACCCGTTCTCATAAGGCCATCACATTGCCAGCGTTTCGGCAGAGCCGTCGCCCTCAATGTCAATCTTTTTAGTTTAACCCAGGAAAAACTGACCAGCGATTTCAGGGAAATGCACTTTGCCGCGCGGTCATTCAACTTGTCAACGATATGCGGATAATCGTTAAATGTAAAATGTATAATCAATATTTTGCGTAGAGGTTCAAAATGGCAGATTTCTGTTCCCAAAGCGATTTTACATTTTACATTTTTAGAATTCATTAGGAAGTGTTATTCATTCGAAATATATTGACCCGTAATAAGATAAATAATATTTAGCGTTATCAATAGTCGCACTCCATTGAGCGCGCAATCTTCCCAAAGTAGTCCAATCCAGGGAAAAACGATTATACATTTTACATGTATAATTTTACACATCGCTCTTATTCGAGAAAGCCATTCGCCCCAAACATTGCGCACACACCTGATGTACCTGGAATCTATCTCACACAAATAATTAGATATTTTTTTGCCAATCTAAAAACTTTTAGTATATTTGCAAAACCGATAGATTAATTGAATGTATAACTAAAACACTGAAAATTATAGAATAAAATAATATTTTTAAAAGTATAACGACATATTAAAGCATTTTTGCTATTCTAAGTGCGTTTCGAAACCTGGAAAATTTCTAAACACCGTACACTAAAAGAAAGCCGAAATGCTCGTGGTTTACCACGAGCTTTCTTGTTAGTACGGTAGGTAGTTTCCAGGACCTCGAACGCAAACAAAAAGTTCGTGGTTCTTTTTTTATTCCCATTTAGAACAGAACTTTGTTCATAGAAATCATAGAGAATAACTACTAACGGTCAAACAACAATAATATGATTAATCTCGAGAAAGGCCAACGCATTGAAATAGGCTTGCAGAAAGTCGGCGTTGGATTAGGTTGGGATCCCAATGAGGGCACAGGTTTTGATTTTGACTTGGATGCTTCTGCATTCATGCTTGGTGAAAACAAAAAACTCCCACAAGACGAATATTTCGTTTTCTACAATAATAAATTATCACCTGATAAAGCTGTTGAAGCTGGCGATGACGATACTACTGGTGGCAACAGTGATGGTGGTGATGACGAAACCATCATGGTTGACTTGAGCAAAGTCGATCCCAAAATCCAAGAGATTGTATTTTGTGTAACCATTCATAAGTTTGATGAGCGACGCCAGAACTTTGGCCAAGTGCGAAACTCATATATTCGTATCTACAACGCTCATACCAATGAGGAAATTGCCAAGTATGATCTTGATGAGGACTTTTCCGTTGAGACAGCTGTTGAATTTGGTCGCCTATATCGCAGAAATGGCGAATGGAAATTTGAAGCAATGGGTATTGGCTATAAAGGCGGCTTGCAATATTTTGTTGATAAATACATTGGTTAGGTATGGCAATTGAATTAGTAAAAGGTCAGAATGCCAAGCTCAACATGGACATTTTTCATGTGGGTTTGGGTTGGGATGTGAATGAAGGTGCGTCTCAATTTGATTTTGATTTGGACGTTTCTGCATTCTTGATTGACAAGAATAAAAAATTGTTGTCAGACTCCCATCTTGTTTTCTACAATACAATTAACCGAGTTCGTCCAAATGCTTTGGATACTGTTGTATCAAGTGATGAATGGTCAGACAATGATAAGATGAGAACGGAATCTAGACCAGTTGACCCTGAGATTTCTGTCGTGGGGTCCATTGATGATGAAAATGGCTTGACCTCAGAAGATGGTGATGATGAAACAATGGACATTAATTTGGCCAAAGTGAACAAACAAGTAGAAGAAATCATCATTTGTGTCAGTATTTATGACTACGCCAATCGTCGCCAGAACTTTGGCCAAGTAGAGCGTGCATATGTCCGTCTCTATAAACCAGGCCAAGCTGAGGGTGAAGGTGAGTATATATATGACCTGACTGAGGATTTTTCTGCTTGTGCATCTGTCGAATTCTGCCGCCTTTACCGCAAGGATGGAGGTTGGAAAATTCAAGCTTTGGGCATTGGCCATAAAGGTGGTCTTGAAGAATTAGTTTCAAAATTTCAATAATCATGGCAATACGATTAGAAAAATCAGGGGACCAACATAGAATCAACCTTGAAAAAGGATCATCATCATTCAAGGGTGAAATCAAAATCAATCTTGACTGGTCGAAAGGTGGTTTTTTGAAAAAGATTCTCGGTAGTGAGGTTGACCTTGACCTAGGTTGCTTCTATGAATTACGTAATGGCGAAAAGCAGTTGATAGATGGACTGCAGTTCGCTCACAATCAAGGTGGTCCACGAAATAAGCAAACTCGCCAAGGTTGTTATGACCTAGAACCTTATATTTGGCATAAAGGTGATGATCGTGGCGGCTCAAGCGAATCTGGAGAAACTATCTTAGTGAACCCCAATCATATCAATGACATCAAACGCATCATCGTTTATACATTCATTTATGAGGGTGCAGCAAAATGGGCAGATACAAACGCTGTGGTGAAAGTGAGCGTTCCTGGCAATGATGATGTTATTGTAGAAATGGGTGAACAAACAGACTCAAGAAGATTCTGTGCCATTGCCGAATTGAATTTTGGTGGCGATAATACCATAACAGTTCGTAAGCTTGTTACTTTCCACAATGGACATGAAGATTGTGACAAAGTGTATGGTTGGGGGTTCTCCTACCGTGACGGAACCAAATAGAACATAAAATTTAACTAAATATTATGGCTATTAACTTAGAAAAAGGACAGCGCATCAATCTTGAAAAGAATGATGGCTCAAAATTGACAAAATTCCTCGTAGGATGTAATTGGGGTGCAATTGAAAGAAAGACTGGTCTTTTCGGTATGAGAACAGAGGAAGTGGATGTTGATGTAGACCTGAGTTGTGTAATGCTTGATGCTCAAGGCGTTTTGGTCGATGCCTTGTATTCACCTTTGTATAACGCAAATATCTATCCTCGCTATTTTGCGAATAACATTCCTGGCCTACCCAAAGGTAGTGATTGGTCTTCTGATAAAGCTATGTATCATACACCTGATGATACTGAGGGTGATAAAGGTGGTGATGATGGACTTGACAATGAGATTATCACAATTGACCTTGCTAAAGTAAGCAGCAGAATTGACCAAATTGTCTTTTTCTTGAATATTTTCTCGCCCAAAGACATCGATTTTCTACAGATTCCTTATGCCGCTATCCGTATGTGTGAATATGAAGGAACACAAGTTGACATAAAGAAAGTGAAAGAAGTCTTTGCTCAGTATGACGTAGCTAAAGACAACCAATTCTCTGGAAAAAATTCTTTAGTGCTGGGTCGCTTATATCGTCATAATGGCGAGTGGAAGTTTGGTGCTATTGGTGATGCTTACGATGATGCAGATGGCCACCTACCAAACTCAAACTTAAGTCTAACAATTAAACGCATCCTTAAACAATATTCAAAATAATTATGAGAAGATTACCTGTTTATCTTTTATTGGACACCTCCGGCAGTATGTTCGGAGAGCCTATTCAGGCTGTCAATAATGGCGTTGATGTGCTTGTGTCCACACTACGCTCTGATCCTTATGCTCTTGAGACAGCATATCTGAGCATTATCACTTTCAATTCTTCTGCTCAGCAAGTCACACCTTTGACAGAACTCTCGGCATTTCAGAAGCCGACAATTGATGCCAGCGGTTGCACCGCAATGGGCGAGGCTTTATCGTTATTAGCTCAGAAGGTTGACACAGAAGTAACCAAGACCACCGCTGAGGTGAAAGGCGACTGGAAACCATTGGTGTTCATTATGACAGATGGCGAACCTACCGATGACCTGAACCGTGGTTTAGCAGAGTTTAAGAAACGAAAATTCGGCATGGTGGTAGCTTGTGCCGCTGGCCAGGGTGCAAACACCGATACCTTGAAGAAAATTACGGAATGCGTTGTTCAGTTGGATACTGCAGATAGTGCAACCATCAAAGCTTTCTTCAAATGGGTATCAGCATCTGTCAGCACAGGAAGCCAAAAGGTCGAAGATGCTGGTGTCGAAGTCACTGGTCTTAGTGAATTACCTCCACCTCCTCCCGAAGTGAACATTGTTGTCTGATGGGGAAATATGGTTTTTCGTTTTCTTGGAAACGATTATTGGGAATCACGTCTGCCAAGCAACAATTTGCTCGGCAGACGGGTATCCCTACTTCGAAACAGGGTCTAGAAAGAAAACTTGGCGCGATAATTCTAGCCTTTTTATTCGGAAACAAGAGATAACATCCAATTATGTCAAGAAGATTACCTGTATATATACTAATTGACACATCGGGATCCATGAAAGGAGAACCGATAGAGTCGGTAAAAGTTGGAATAGAAGCAATGCTTTCCAGCCTTCGGTCTGAACCTTATGCATTGGAATCTGTCAACATCAGCATCATAACCTATGACCGCGAAGTTAAAGTTTTGATGCCTCTTACGCCTTTGGAAGATTTCCAGCTGCCCACTATTGTAGTACCCGAGTCAGGCCCGACTCATACTGGTGCAGCATTAGAACTCTTATGCAAACAAGTTGACTCTGAAGTACGATTGAGTACGCCCGAGCGCAAAGGGGATTGGATGCCACTGCTATTCCTGCTAACTGATGGAAAACCATCAGATATCCAAGTGTATACCCAGGTTATACCCGAGGTGAAAAAACGCCATTTTGCGACTATTGTGGCCTGTGCTGCAGGTATGCATGCGAAGACAGACCCACTAAAACAACTTACCGATCAAGTGTTTACTTTGGACACCATGGATAGTGCTTCTTTTAGAAAGTTTTTCCAATGGGTTTCAAACACTATCGAGATTGGCAACAAGAGTATTGGAGCAACAAATGATATCGAATTGCCTCCACCACCCGATGAGGTTAATGTAATTATCTAACACTTACTATTATGAGAAGATTACCCATTTTCTTTTTAGTTGATGTATCGGAGTCTATGATTGGCACTCCGATTGAACAAGTTCAAGATGGTATGGCTAGTGTCATCAATGAGCTTAGGATGGATCCTTATGCATTAGAGACAGCATTCGTCTCCGTCATAGCATTTGCTGGCAAAGCAAAAGTACTAACTCCTTTGACGGAACTATATAAGTTTTACCCACCGAAGTTTCCTATCGGAGGAGGCACCTCATTGGGCAATGCTTTGGAATTTCTGATGGATGATATGGATCATTCGGTGCAGAAAACCACTGTGGAAGAGAAAGGCGATTGGAAACCAATAATCTTCCTTTTCACAGATGGCAATCCAACGGATGACACCCAAAAGGCTTTTGCCCGTTGGAACGCAAAATACAGAAAAGGGTGCAATCTTATTGTTGTTTCATTGGGCGATAACGTTAACACTAATCTGCTTGGTCAAGTATCCGACAATGTGTTGCGACTGAACGATACTACGCCAGAATCTTTCAAATCATTTTTTAAGTGGGTTACTGCATCAATTAAGACATCAAGTGTATCAGTCACTGATATGGGCGATGATGATGTGAAATTAGCACCTATTGATGGTATTAATTTAGAAAAAGTTGACACGAATAAACCCTGTATTGTGGATGAGAATTTTGTTGTTCTGATGGGCAAGTGCCAAACCACACAAAAGCCGTATCTGATAAAGTACGCCAAGCGTCTAGGTGAGTCAGAAATTGTGCCTGAGCAGTTTGTATCATATTATAAACTTGTTGGTGCGTATCCTATTGATGAAAATACATATAGTGAATTATCCGAAGAGGGTGGTCGCCAGCAGAAGGTCAGCACTAACGAAATTATTGGACAACCCACATGCCCTTGTTGTGGCAACCAACATGGATTAGTTATTTGTGAATGTGGCAACATTTTCTGTGTGGGTGAAGATGGCCACGCCAAATGTCCTTGGTGTGGAATGGATGGCGAGCTGGGATTTGTAGGTGAAGGTGGAGCCGACTTGAATAGAACAAAAGGTTGATGAGTATGGAATTGAATAAAGAAATAAAAGATTTGATAGCCAACAGTCTTTTGGTAGAATGTTCTGACGAGGAAGTGTTGGACTTTATAACCTGGAGACTAAAAAAAGATTGGCAAGAATACGATAAAGAACGTATGGATAAAGCAACTGTCATAAAAAACCAAATCAATGCACTGCCAATCACATTCCCCAATGGGACTGTGGGCAAAGAATACTCAGTTTCGTTCTCAATACCAGAGGATTTGGTAATGGATTATTGGTTGGAAGATGTGGAAGCAATCGGGCTTAAAGATGAGGTAAATACTGAGGATAAAAGTTGTGTATTGTCGGGTGTGCCAACACAAGCCGGATCATATACATTCAGATTGTGCTATAAATACAAGGGCTGGATTCCAGGAATGGCAAACCTCGAAAGAAAATTCACCATTGCAATCAATCCCGACCCAAAAACCTTATGGAAAAATATTCCAACACCTACAGATATCGAATACTATCAACCCGACTTCGAATGCGGTTATGTGAAAGTTGAATCTAAAAATGGTCAACCTCAGAAAGACATTGTAGTGGCCAGCCAAAGAGGTCGCTCTCATGCTCACGAGGGCAATCCCAGAGATGACCATTACAGAGTGGAATATTTAGAACAGAGTGGTTGGTATATAATGGCTGTGGCTGATGGAGCTGGCTCGGCAAAATATTCTCGCAAAGGTTCATCACTGGCTTGTGATGCTGCGGTGGAACATTGCAAGCAATTCTTTGCTGATGAGAAAAAAGTCCAAGACTTTGAGGAGTATATCACTGTTTACAACACCGAAGGGAACGATGAGTATAAAAAAATGCTGGGCGACTATATTTATCAATTAGTTGGAAATGCGGCGTTCAAAGGTTATAAGGCCATTGAAGCTGAAGCTAAATCCCATGAGGACGTTCCAATGAAATTGTACTCTACCACCCTGCTGCTATCAGTTTGTAAAAAGTTTGATTTTGGTTGGTTCGTAGGCTCGTTCTGGGTTGGTGATGGGGCAATGTGTATTTATGACAAAGAGCGTCAGTATATCAAATTGCTCGGAACTCCCGATGGTGGTGAATTTGCAGGCCAAACCCGATTCTTAACCATGCCCGAGATTTTTAGAGACTCTGCTTCATTATATGGAAGATTAAGATTCTCTATTGAACAAGACTTCACAGCCCTGATGCTGATGACAGATGGTGTTTCTGACCCAATGTTCGAGACCGATGCCAACTTAAATAAAGTCGAAATGTGGGATGCTCTTTATGAGAACATTAGTAAAGAGGTGGAACTGTCTGATGACAATGCCGAATCACAATATCAATTATTGAAGTGGCTTGACTTCTGGTCTCAAGGCAATCACGATGATAGAACAATAGCAATACTGTATTGATTATGGCACAAACAATTAAACTTAAGGCTTTGGACGGATCCCAAGTGGAGTTTGTGAATGAGGTGATTGGCTCTGGCGCCATGAAAGATGTTTACTTCAGTCCCGATAAGAAGTATGTTGTTGGTTTTTTTCGTCAACCACAAGATGCCAATTCAAAAGATCGTTTGCAGAATATCACTGGAGTGTATCGCGAGCGAATTTTTAACCAAGCAGGAGGTGATTATTGGAAAAACCTTTTCTGTTGGCCTGAGAAGTTAGTGGAATGGAATGGTAAGCTAGGCATTGTTTGTCCAACGTACCAATCGTATTTTTTCTTTTCTTCAGGTCCTTTTAAGGGGAAGGAAAAAGAAGGGAAATGGTTTGCTTCTGCAAATTTGAGAAACAAATTTCTTCCAGCTGATCAAAAAGGTACATGGCTGACACATTATCACATGTGCATTCAAATTGCTAGAGCCGTTAAACGTCTTCATGCGGCAGGGTTGGCACATTCTGATCTCTCATACAAGAATGTATTGGTTGACCCTGTAACAGGAAAGGCATCTGTGATAGATTGTGATGGCTTGGTTGTTCCTGGCAAGTATCCTCCTGATGTTGTAGGCACACCCGATTTTATTGCACCTGAAGTATTGCAGACAAAGCATCTATCTTTGACAGATCCCAATCGAAAGCTGCCTAGTATAGCAACCGATCGTCACGCTTTGGCCGTGTTGATTTATATGTATTTGCTTTACCGACATCCTCTACGTGGCGGTAAGGTTAATGACCTAGACCCAGCTAAGGATGAAGAGTTGTCAATGGGTTCAAAGGCATTGTTCATTGAGCACCCTACCGACAAGAGCAATCGGCCGAAGGTTAATCAACTTCGCCCATCCGAGCTACCTCAGGGCGATGTGACAAAATTGCCTTACACCATCTGCGGTCCGTATCTAAAAGAATTGTTTGACCGCGCCTTTATAGATGGATTGCATGAACCTTCCAAAAGACCTACTGCAGATGAATGGGAAACAGCTTTGGTAAAGACAACCGATTTGATGCAGCCTTGCCAGAACCCAAAATGCGAAGCTCATTGGTTTGTTTTTGATAACAGCACCAAGCCGAGATGCCCATTCTGTGGACAAGAATTCCACGGCCAACTTCCGGTATTGAACCTCTACTATTCTCCCAAGAAAGGTGTGTTCAAACCTGAGAATTATCGTTTGATGGTTTATGACAAACAAACCCTTTACATGTGGCATGTCAATCGTTTTATCACTCCTAATGAGAAGATTAGTCAAGAGGATAAGAAGCCTGTAGGCGATTTCCATTTTCACCAGGGTAAGTGGATACTTATCAATCGTCGATTAACGAGCCTATGGGACAAAGACCTTGATAAGAAGATTGAAATTGGCCAATATGTAGAGCTTACCGAGGGAAAGAAGATACTTCTTTCAACCGAAGAAGGAGGAAGGTTAATTATTGTACAACTTGTTAAAAATTAAACTATGCCTATTAAAGACCAATGCGGCAATTGCAAATTATTTAAAGCTGATGCTTGTTCCATAATTGAGTGTAGTCCGCAGTTCAATGGGGAGTCGTGCCAGTCTTATTCAAAGAAAAGTATTGATCTCACAAAGAAAGATGATGTGGGTCTTTCAACTCAAATAGAAGAACAATCTAATCAAGATGAAATGAGTGACCGACATCCTCAATCCGATAAGCCCAGGGATAAGCAAGGCATGTTTCAATCTGTTTTTTCTTTTTCTGGAAGAATACGAAGGACAGAATATTGTTTAACTTATCTCTGTTATTTGTTGTATAGATTTTCAGCGAGTATCATGAATGAAGATGGTGCATTATTAATTTGGTGGATGTTGTTCATTCCGGTTACTTGGGCTTTTGTTGCTCAAGGTGTAAAAAGATGTCATGATTTAGGGCATAGCGGATGGTGGCTGTTTATCCCATTTTATATATTTTGGCTTTTCTTTGAAGATGGTGAGAAACGTAATAATCGATATGGGGTAAATCCCAAAGGAGAATAAGCTATGTATTTTGTCATCAGAAACAACCAACAATATGGGCCATATTCAATAGATGTTCTTCGTCAATATGTTGAGGATGGTCAGATATTGCTACATGACCAAGCATATGAGGAATCTCGTCCCAATGAGATTGCGACCGTAAAGCAATTGCTAAAACAGAATCACCAGAAGGTGAAGATTTCGAACAAGGGTGGTTTGTCTAGTCAGATAAAAGCAATGGGTCGAGAGTTGATATTCCCTAAAGGGTTACTGAATAAGCAAGCAATAAAATCTGATAGCAGGTTACTACTGTTGTCGTTAATTGGATTGCTACCTTTGGCTTTGATTGGATTGGTGAGGATTATTGCCGAATCAGCCCCGGTGATAGTGTTTTATTCTGTGTCATTGTATTTCTCAGTTATTTGGGGTCTATTTTTCTTTTATTTCTTTAAGACAAAACAAGTGACGCTGAAAACCACCATCAAAATCTTTTTTTTGTGTCAGCTTGCTGTTTTCTTGATTTTTGGATTCGGGATTAATTTATTAAATCCGTTCTACTTCTTAGAAGAAAGGATGGGTTTCCTCGGTAGATTGGTTTTCTATATTTTTGCTGTTGGCATAACAGAAGAGATTGTAAAATCTATTCCATTATGGATTGTCCAATCGAGGGCTAAAGAACCTATTGTCCCACAAACTTTGGTTTTCTATGGATTGATGTCGGGTATTGCTTTTGGTGTTTTTGAGGGCGTCCAATATCAGATGGAGGTGAATGTCGAACTAGATTATACAGGTGCATTCTTTATGAATATCGCCAGGCTAACTTGTCTGCCATTCTTACATGCCGTTTGGTGTGGCATTTCAGGCTATTTTTGTGCGTTCGCAGCACTGTATCCAAAATACCGAAGAGGGTTATACTTTCTTTCTATTGCAATTCCCGCATTGTTGCATGGATTATATGATACTTTTGGAGGTGGGCTTATTGGGGTGGCTATTTCTTTTATTGGTGTCGTCCTACTGATGACCTACTTAAAAAATGGTTTGAATTATCAATCAAAATTGAGGAATTAATATTTAAACTATGAAACAAAAGAAACATCATTACACAGGCTTGACTGACGAGCAGGTATTGCAGAGTCGTCAGCAGCATGGTGCCAACATCTTGACACCGCCCGAGGAACAATCCACTTGGGAGAAGATAAAGGATTGTATGCATTTCTGGCTGTTAAAGGTCATATTGGGACTTTTGGTCGCTGCGGTAATATCCGTTGTGGTGTTGCCGATGGCTGGAATTGGGCTACCAGCCAATATTTGGATTGGCCCAATTATCCTTGCTGTACTTTTCTTGCTGACTTATTTGGTTGCCTATCTCGGAGGCAACTGGGATGAGGATGAGAAGAGCTTTGATATGGATCCGCTCATTACCATCTTGATGGCAGCATTGGTGCTGTCTGGTGCAATCACTTTCTATCAAGTGGTTTGGGGTGGCGAGGCTGGCTGGGGGCCTTATTTTGAACCCCTTGGAATCGCTGTTGCAGTCTTGTTGGCTACCGTTGTCGCTCACATTCTAGAGGCTAGCAATGATAAGACTTTTAAAAGTTTGAATCAAGTAAATGACGACACACTTGTTAAGGTCATCAGAAACAACAACGTGTGCCAAGTACCAAGAAAAGACATAGTAGTTGGGGATATAGTTCTGCTGACCACAGGCGAAGAGGTTCCGGCAGATTGCGAACTATTGGAATCTTTGACATTGAATCTCAACGAATCGACCTTGACTGGTGAGCCTTCATGCTTTAAGACTACCAATGAGGCTGATTTTGATAAGGAAGCTACATATCCTTCTAATCACATTATGAAGGGCACGACCATCCTTGAAGGCTACTGCACTGCAAAGGTTTTTGCCGTTGGTGATTCAACTGCTTGTGGTAAGGTGTTTGAAGCCGCCCAAGTGAAGGACGGCGATCCTACCCCGCTGAGTCAAAAGCTTGATGGCTTGGCTGACTTGATTACAAAGGCTAGCTATGTTATTGCAGGTCTGATTATTGTAGGTCGTATTATTATGTATTTTGTACATCCCGGTGGCGATTTTGATGTGGTTAACTTTGTGAAATATACGCTCGACACCATCATGATTGCCGTTACGCTTATTGTTGTGGCAGTGCCTGAAGGTCTGCCTATGGCTGTGACTCTGAGCTTGGCTTTCAGTATGAAGCGACTGATGGAACAGAACACGTTGCCCAGAACCATGCATGCATGTGAGACTATGGGTGCAACTTCGGTAATCTGTACTGACAAAACAGGTACACTTACTCAGAATCAGATGCAGATTCATGAAACCGCATTCCCCGAGCTGCCTAGTCAAAAACTTGATGGCGGTGAATTCTCTCGCTTGTTAGTTGAGGCAATCTCTACAAATACTACTGCGAATTTGGATTTTTCCGACAAGAAAAAGGTTAAGGCTATCGGTAGCCCTACTGAAGGTGCCTTGCTTTTGTGGTTGAATGGCCTTGGTGTGAATTACTTGGATGTAAGAGAGTCGGTAGAGGTAAAAGACCGTATTCCCTTCTCGACAGAGATTAAGTACATGGCAACTGTGGTAATGTCACAAGTACTGAACCGCCGAGTACTCTATGTGACTGGTGCATCTGATATTCTGTTAGACTTGTGTGGAGTGACTAGTGACGAACGCTCCTCTTATGAGAGCAAACTGCAAGGATATCAGAATCAAGCCAAACGTACCCTCGGTCTTGCCTACGCCGTGCTAAAAGATGATGATAATGTGATTTTAGATGGCAAATTGGTTGACACTCGTTCATTGAGAATGATGGGTGTGGTGGCTATTTCTGATCCTATTCGTCCGGAGGTTCCTGCCGCCATCAGAGAGTGTATTGACGCAGGTATCAAGGTGAAGATTATTACTGGTGATACAGTGGGCACTGCTAAGGAGATTGGCCGCCAGGTGGGCCTTTGGAACGATAGCGACACGGATAGAAATATTCTGTATGGCCCCGACATCCAGGGTATGACTGATGACCAACTGAAAGATCGTCTGCCTGTGGTGAAGGTTATTTCTCGTGCTCGACCCAATGACAAAGAACGTGTGGTTCGAATGCTGAAAGAGATGGGAGAGGTCGTGGCTGTAACTGGTGATGGCACAAATGATGCACCCGCGCTGAATGCTGCAAATGTGGGTCTGTCTATGGGCGATGGCACGGCCGTGGCTAAAGAAGCTAGTGACATGACCATCTTGGACAATTCGTTCAGTACCATTGCAAATGCAGTCATGTGGGGACGTTCTTTATATAAGAACATCAAACGCTTCATTCTTTTCCAGATGACTGTGAATGTGACGGCATGTTTTATTGTATTGGTGGGTGCTTTTATTGGTACCGAATCGCCCCTTACCGTCACACAGATGCTTTGGGTTAACCTGATTATGGATACCTTTGCAGCATTGGCATTGGCTTCGTTGCCGCCGACTCACAAGGTTATGGAAGAGAAACCTCGTTCGATTGAAGAGCATATCCTTAAAGGTATCGGTGGTAGTATTCTTGGCGTTGGCCTTACATTCGCATTTATTTGCTTGGCATTCTTGCTCTACTTCCAGCATAATGATGTGACAAATCTTTCGGATATGCTCAACTTGTCTTGGGGTGTGTTCAACGGTTTGACTCCATTCGAGCTTGGTTTGTTCTTTACCATTTTCGTTATGCTGCATTTCTGGTATATGTTCAATGCAAAGGCCTTCATGACTACAGATTCTGCTTTCAAAGGCCTGTCTTGGTCAAAGACTAGATGGTTCATTATCATTACCGCTGTTATTTTCGTTGTTCAAATTCTTCTTGTAGAAGTTCCTGGTCTTCAGGAAATGTTCAACGTGGCAGAAGGTGGCCTTGGCTTGGCCAATTGGCTGATTATCATCTTTGGAACTTCTTTGGTTATGTGGCTTGGTGAGCTTGACCATCTGTTCAAGAAACTTGGTAAATAATATTAACATGTGGGCATTGCGCAATTAGGCATAATGCCCACTTTTTATCAATATGAATCAGTATAATCTTCAACGTTTTCTTGATGCTCAATCTCTACTGATAATTTGAAGTGTACCAACTATCTCATCCCCCACTGAGGTGTGTGTTTCCTCGGTATTCTCGAGGGTTGGCTGGCCGGCTATCCTTCTTGCTGTCGTGCTATTTTGTGGCTTTCTTGCGGATAATCGGAAAAGTTTTCGTATCTTTGCAAAACCAAAAGAAACATGACAGACTATGAAAACTCTTAACATTGCGCTAGTTGCGCACGATGCTCGCAAACGCGAGTTTATGGAATGGATTGCCTCGAAGTACGAAATCCTCAGTCAGCACAATCTTTTTGCCACCGGCACCACCGGGCGTCTGATCCAGGAGCTGGAGGTGAATCCCGGCGACGGTTTCGCCCCAGTAAGACCCTTGGCCAATAATGTGACGCGTCTGCTCTCGGGTCCGTTGGGCGGCGACCAACAGATTGGGGCTATGGTGGCCGAGGGAAAGATTGATATGCTGATCTTCTTCTGCGACAATCTGATTGTGCAGGGCCATCAGACCGATGTCTCGGCGCTGACCCGCTTGGCCTCGCTCTATAATGTGGCTTTCGCCACCAACCGCACTACGGCCGACTTGCTGCTGGCTTCGCCTCTGCTCTATGACGAGGATTACGAGATGCAACTGCCCGAGTGCATCGCAAAGTATGTCACAAGGTTAATTAATAATTAATGATTAATGATTAATAATTAGGTCGGCAGCCGCCCCGTGCTATTTTAGATTGTAGATTTTAGATTGTAGAGTGGGCTGCCGCACATGTTGCAAACCACAGGTCCGCACCCGGAACTCTACAATCTACAATTTACAATCTACAATCTTTTACTCTACAATCTACACTCTACACTCTACAATCTTTCACTCTACACTCTACAATTTACAATCTACAATCTTTCACTCTACACTCTAAAATCTTAAATCTAAAATCTAAAAATTTAGTCTTCGGGGTTGAGTTCGGCTTTGCGGGCCCAGTGCTCCTTGAAGTCTTCGTAGTTGCGTTTGAGGAGGTTGGGGGTGTCGAGGTTGTAGGGGCATTTCTTGCGGCACTGGCCACAGCCGATACATTTCTCGATCTGCTCCATCTTCTCTTTGAATTCCTGGGTGAGGTATACGTTGTAGGGGGCGCGGCGGAGGAAGAGGTACATGCGGTTGCAGCTCTCGATCTCGATGCCGGCAGGGCAGGGCTGGCAGTAGGCGCAGCCACGGCAGAAGTCGCCGGAGAGCTCGTTGCGGTCTTTCTCGATGCGGGCCATCATCTCGTCGGTGAGGGCTGGTGGATTGTCGTTGAAGGAGATGAACTCGTCGAGCTCGCTCTCGCGCTGGATGCCCCAGATGGGCTCGACATGGGCGAACTGTGGCTGTGCCAGATAGGCATAGGCCGTGGCGGCATGGTTGATGAGGCCGCCGGCAAGGCCTTTCATGGCGATGAAGCCGATGTTCTTCTCGCCACACTGGCGGACGAGGTTGTGCTCGACTTCGGAGGCAAGGTAGGAGAAGGGGAACTGGAGGGTCTCGTAGAGGCCGCTGTCGATGGCTTCCTGGGTCACGGCGATGCGGTGGTTGGTGATGCCGATATGGCGGACCTTGCCCTGCTGCTGGGCTTGGAGCATGGCTTCGTAGAGGCCGGTGCCGTCGCCGGGACGGGGGCAGAAGTCGGGGTTGTGGAACTGGTAGAGGTCGATGTAGTCGGTGCGCATGAGGCGGAGGGAGGTCTCGAGGTCTTTCCAGAAATTCTCAACGGTGGTGGCGCCGGTCTTGGTGCTGATAATCACTTTGTCGCGGCGGTCGTGGAGGGCTGCGCCGATTTTCTCCTCGCTGTCGGTATAGAAGCGGGCAGTGTCGAAGTAGTACATGCCATGGTCGAGGGCTTTTTGTAACAGATATACAGTATCTTGGAGTGTGATGCGCTGGATGGGGAGTGCGCCGAAACCATTCTTGGGGACGACAAGTCCGGACTTGCCTAAAGTGACTTTCTGCATAATAATGATGTATTATATTTTTTTCAAAGATACGATTTTTTTTTGATATAATGATTTTTTGGTTGGATTGGCGATTTCTTGTTCGGGAAGGGGGCGGCGATGTCGACTTTGAGTTTGGCTTTGTCTTTAACGTTAACTATTCAGCTGCCGCACCACGTTGCATACCCTAACATTACTCTCTATAATCTTAAATCTAAAATGTTTTCCGTACCCGGAACTCTACAATCTAAACTCTACAATCTAAACTTCCCTCTGTTTGGGAAAAGGGGAACGCAAAGGGAATAGGATATTCCTACGCAGAGGGCAAAGAACGCAAAGCAGAGCTTGGAGCAAGCTCTTGGGCGGCAGCCGTCTTGCCAGCAAGACAATCATTGCGCTCTTGGCAACCGAGACAAAAAAAACTTCGCCCCCTTTGCCCTTTGCGTTCCTTTGCGTTTGAAAAGAACGAATAGTAAATTGTGGGCTGGCGCTAGATGATTTTTGAGTGGCTGGCGCGCATTAATGCTACTCTCTAAAGTCTTAAATCTAAAATGTTTTCCGTACCCGGAACTCTACAATCTACATTACCGGTTGGATGAATTAATTTTCCCACAAAGGATAAAAGATAAAAAGTTTGTTGATTGTTTGGTCTCATCTGCTTGTTGCTTGGATTTAGGATGAAAGGAGGTGGCGATAAATCGCCACGAGGGTGAAAGGAGGCTGGCGCGTCAGCCACGGCAAATTTTTGCCGTCATCTTTCACCCTTTTCGAAGGCGTGCCAACGCCGCCTTTTACCCTGCAAAATATCAACGAATACATGATAATAAAACTTTTAACTTTTATCCTTTTAGAGGTTATAAGCTGAATTCCACCAACGAGTATTTTAAGGTAATCTCTAAAATTTGTTTTTCTAACCAAGCAAGCTTGGCTAGAAGGACTGAAAGTACATAAGTTTCGCTTGCGAAACTTAGATTATCTAATTTTTAGGGGTTACATATAGAATTATCAGGAATTTGAACCTTGGCCGCTAAAGGCGGCATGGGATGAGAGGATTTTGACGATGACGAGGTGCGCCAGCCATTCTCTTATTCTCGGCCAGCCCTGGCCCGGCATTCAGTAAACTTCGTCCATTCGCTTTGTTCGTGCTAAACTCTTCAACTTGTGTGCGGCTTTTTCGTGTCTTCCAGCCTTGCAACGCAAGGCTATTTCTGCGCGTTTTCACCACTGCGACAATCATCTGTAGCAAGAAAAATTTCCGTATATTTCGTGCTTTCTGTAGTCAAAAAATAGATAGCGTTTTGGGGATGGGGATAAAAAACGCAGCAGCCGGGCGGGCTGCTGCGTTTTGGGAGTATCTTTTTAAGAAAAGGTTACTTGATGTTGGGCTCTTCGAGGCCGAGACCTTTCTTCTTGTCGACAACCTTGAGGATGAGGCCGATGATGAGGGCGGCAACACCCAGGGCGGCGAGCATGACGAGGGGCCAGGTGTAGTTGAAGGCGGTGGAAGCCTCAGCGGCGGTCATGGTGCCGTTGTTGACAGCTTCGACAATCTCGGGGTTGGTGTTGTCCAGGACCTTACCGATGAGCAGGGGGAAGAGCCAGAGGCCGATGTTCTGGATCCAGAAGATGAGGGCGTAGGCGGAGCCGATGATTTTCTCGTCGACCAGCTTGGGAACGCTGGGCCACAGGGCTGCGGGAACGAGAGAGAAGCTGGCACCCAGGACGAGGATGGTGACGTAAGCCACGATAACGCCGCCAACGGCATTGCCCTTGAACATGGGCAGGATGAAGGCGAAGGTGAGGTGGCAGAGGATGAGCAGCAGGGAGCCGATCATGAGCATGGATGCTGCCTTACCTTTGTGGTCAACCATGTTGCCAAGGATAGGAGTGATGGCCACAGCCAGGAGGGGGAATACGGCGAAGATGGTCTCGGCGGTGCCGCGCATGTAGCCCATGTAGCAGTAGACGATGAGCGCTACGACAGCCATGCCCATCAGACCAATCTTTGCACCTTTATTCTTGGAGAAGTTGCTAGCGAAAGCGCCAACAGCCACGAGGAGCATGATGCAGTACTGAACGATGGTGACGGAGCTGGAAGCCCAGAAACCTTCGGTGGCCTCGGTGAGGGTGAGGTTGCACTGGAGCATGTTGACAGCATATTTCTGGAAGGGGAAGATGGCGCTGTAGTAGAGGACGCAGAGGAGAGCGACCAGCCAGAAGCCCATGGAGGAGAGGATTTTGCCGATATCGGAGATTTTGAAAGGATCGTCGGCTTCTTCAGCCTCGCCAGTCTGGGCGTCGAGTTTCTTATCCATGAAGAAATAGACAACGAACATGATGAGGGCGACGCAGAGCAGAACGACGCCAAAAGCAACGGAACGAGTGACATCGATGGTGCCACCGAGTTTTGCGAAGAAGGGGGAGAAGATCATGCAGGTGGCAACACCGAGGCGGGCGAGAGCCATCTCGGAGCCCATGGCAAGAGCGGTCTCACGGCCTTTGAACCACTTGACGATACCACGGCTGACGGTGATACCACCCATCTCGGTACCGCAACCGAAGAACATGAAGCCGATGGCGGCAAGTTTGGCGGAAGCGGGCATGCCTTTGTAGAAGGGAGATACGCCGAGTTCGTCGAAGCCGGGGATGTAGTTGAGGTGAGTGTTGAACCAGTTCTCAAGGCTGCTGCCGATGAAGGATTCGGAGATAGCATAGTACTCGATGCCAGCACCGATCAGCATGACCACGCCAGAGAGGACTGCGGTGAAACGGACACCCATTTTGTCGAGGATGATACCTGCGAAAATGAGGAAGAATACGAAGACATTGAGGAATGTTTCAGCGCCCTGCATGGTGCCGAATGCGGTAGAATCCCAACCGCGCTCAGACATCATGAGGTCTTTGATGGGCGAAAGGATGTCCATAAAGATGTAGGAGCAGAACATGGCTAATGCCAAGAGAAGCAGTGCAATCCAACGCATAGCAGCACTGTCTCGGAGTGTTTTAAGTGTTTCTGTCATATTTTTATATTTTTAATTATTGTTTTCTAAAATGAAAGTGCAAAGTTACGACTTTTTTTTGTATTATTAATAATTTATACGATTTTTTAACAAAAAAGTTGCATCCTACAAGGATTTTGATTCTGCCATTGGGGAGTCCGGGGAGGCACATTCCACAGTGTGAACACCTCGGAAATCTCGTCTCACGGCTGGTGACTGAAGAGGTGGCGAATCCACCAACGCAAAGAGAACTTGTGCCTCACTTTGCGCAGTGGCACGTCGCCGAGGTCAGCATGGGTGAGGCAATGCTCAAAAAGGTCGGGCTGGAAGGTAAGCATGGAGGTGGTGTCGACGAGGAATGGCACCTGGCTAATCTGCTGGTACTCCAGGGTGCGATTCGGCAAAGACGCCGCTGAGAGTCGTGGGGCATAACTGACATCGTCTAAATCGAACTGCGACAATGTCATGCCGGGTGCCGAGACAGCTATGTGCTGGCAGTAGTCGTTGCTGTAAAGCGTAAAACTGCCATCAGCCATACTGAAGGTGTTCACCCCGACTGACCAGTCGTTGTTCCATCCACGAATCACTGCACCTTCAATAGGTTGGCCGGACTTGGCATCAACCACTCGTCCGCAAAGTTTGATGTTGCGATAGCCAAGCATATTCTGATAGTTTACAGGCCGTTGAGGATGATGTCGCTGGAAGTTCTTCAAGGTGGCGAAATCTGCCAAGGCTGGCTTGGGGCCGGTGTTCTCCATGCCATGCCAACTGCCATCGCTGTGCAGCAAGCCGCTGTAGCGTGCTTCGATGGCCATATCCCATCCACAATCTTGAAACTCCCACCATCCGTAGCCTATAGCGCCATTATCCACTGCGCATTGGAAACTTTCACGCATGAAAATCTGCTGCCACTCGTATGGCACTGAGTCATTGTCGGCGGGCAAGGAGGTCTCCCCTACCATCCACGGTTTTTGGCAATAACGGCCGTACCAGTACATCTCGCTACCTACCCGCAGCGGGTGGTAGGTGTGGATCTGAACAAAGTCGACCGGCATCATCGACGGATCCCACGAAAAGACTTCCAAAGGCTCGGCAAAACCGATGGTAAATAAATGGGAGGAAGCATATTCGCGCACCATTTTGCGCCACGCATCCACCATGGCAAAGGCCTCTTTCTTGGGGCGGTAAGGCACAGAGTCGAAATAGAGCGGCTCGTTCATGAAATCCCATGCCCAGATGGCACTGTTGCCGGCCTCGTGACGCAGCAGAGCCGCAACAAATTGGGTCAATTCGGCATCGACGGGCTGCTTGATTAGCAGCATGGCCTTCATATTCAATTCTTGCAGTGGCTGTAACATCCGGTCGATGGCACGAAAGATGGCACTGCTGTCGGCTATCAGATAGGCCCGCTCGCCACCAGTCTCGAAATAATATCCCTGAGCCGAAGGCACGACTGTATTCATGCAGATGCGCACCGCATTGGCACCTATCTCCTCTGCCATCAGCCGCAGGTGGTTGGCAAGCCGATAAGAATCCGACCAGGTTTGTGGACCACGTTGTAGGCTGAAGTTCTCGTAATAATCGGCTGGTACGACGCACACAGAATCACCCTCTCTCACCCATCCAACTTTGTAATTAATCATTAGCGGGAACCATTCCTGGCCATCTAACTCGAAATGGCCCTGGCTGTTGAGATACACAAATCCGGGTGCCGGTTTCTGCGTTTCGGCATCACCGCCACGGCAGCCTAATTGGAGTAGGGCTATGGGAATCAGGAGTATAAAGGCGAAATATTTTTTTATCATTTATGGTAATTTGTCTGACAATCATAAATCCATACTCAGCATTTTTGCCACACGAATCTGCAGATAGGAATAGCGGCCATCGAAATGGTCATAGACTGACTTGAGCGAAGTGAGTGCTCTATTTTCAAGCAGATAAGTCATAATCTCATCCTGCCCCTCTGCATCGAGGACCAGTTCGGGAGTCATCACCCCTTGGTCCACGGCATTGAAGATATAGCCCTCCACGGTGCTCTTGGCCCGCATGAGCTGCTCGGCAATCTCGTCGATGCTTTTGCCCTCGGCGAATAGGGCGGCGGCACGCTGCCAGATGGGCTCTTTGGGCTTGTCGGGTTCTGATTCTTGGGCCAGGGATTCAAAGACATCCAGGCTGGCACCCTGGGGGAAGAGGTCGGGGTTGTCGTTGACGAAATCGTTGATTACCTGTAGGATTTCTTGTCCGAACTGTGCGGCCTTGGTCTTGCCGATGCCGGGAATCTTCTGCAGCTCGGCTTTGGAGCGGGGCAGGGTGTCGGCAACGGCCAGGAGGGCTTTCTGCTGGAGGATGACATACACGGGGATGCCGCGTTCTTCGGCCACACTGCGCCGCCACTGGCTGAGGCTGAGGCCCAGGCGGGGATAGCGCACACCGCTGAAGGCGGCCAGGGGGTCTTTCTGCTTCTTGGTCTTCTGCAGGGTGAAGTCGACTTTGGCCTTTTGGTAGCTCTCAATGGTGAAGCCTTTGGCCTTGACTAGCGCCAGCAGGGCCGACTTCAGGCCGAAGGAGGTGAGATAGGCCTCGGCAAGGTCTTTCATGTGGGCCTTGGTATCCTTGCTGTCGATGGGTATGTCCAGCAGGGGGCGCACCTTGTCGTCGATAATCTTCAGCTGTTCTAGGAAATAGGCTGTGGCCTTGGCCACACGCTCTGCCAGCAGTGTCTCGGAGTCGGGTTGCTGACTGATGCCCACCAGTTGGCGGCGGAACCGCTCGGCCACATCTTCAAGTCCGGCCACCTCGGTGCCGACAAGCTGGGTGAGGGTGGAGGTCTGTAGGGGGTAGGTGTGGCGCAGATTGTTGGCAAAGAGGCGTTCTATTCGCTCCACATCGTGCTGTAAGGAGCTGAAACCGAAGAGTTCAAAGAGCTTTTCGTAGTAGTATTCGTTGCGATAGGTATTCAAGTTTTGTGCCGCCACTTCGGGGGCGGTGAGGGTGGCGTTGAAATTCTCTATGTCGCTGCTGCCGAAGGAGTTCTTGGCGGTGATGGGCGACAAGAGCGTGAGCCCCTCTAGGCTGCGGCAGCGGCTGAGGGCCACATACACCTGGCCATAGGCAAAGGCCGCGGCAGCATCCACCTGGACGCGGTCGAAGGTGAGACCTTGGGCCTTGTGGATGGTGATGGCCCAGGCGGTGCGTAGGGGATATTGGTCGAAGGTGCCGTCGACAATCTGTTTGATTTGGTTGTCGGCAGGGTCTATCTCGTATTTGATGTTCTCCCAGCGCTCTCGGTTCACGAATATGGTGTCGCCTTCTTCATCAATCACTTTTACCTCCGTTCCGTCCTCGCCTTGCACCAGTGCGTCCACGGTGCCGATTTTGCCGTTGTAGTATCGGTGGCCGCCGCTAGAGTCGTTTTTCACAAACATCACTTGCGCCCCCGGCTTGAGGGTGAGATTGATGTCGGTGGGTGCCGACGACTCGGGGAAGTTGCCGTCGACGATTGCGGTGAGGGTGAATGGCTCGGTGGTCAGTGCTTCCAGGCGTTGCTTGTTGACGCGGTCGGCCTGAAAGTTATGGGTGGTGAGGAGGATGGGGTCTTGTGCCTGGGGTGTTGGTTTGTTGATTTGTTGATTCGGCGGAACCACCCGGGCGTTGAGGGCGGCGAGGGTGGCCTCGTCAAACACGTTGTCGCGGATGTTGTTCAGCAGATTCACAAAGGTGGGGTCTTGCTGGCGGTAGATGGTGGTCAGCTGGATGGTGAGATAGCTGAGCCGCCGCAGGGCCTTGCTGTGGAAGAAGAATGGCGAGGGGTAGACTCGCTCCATGTAGGGGCGCTCGTCCTCGGTGACTACGGGGGCCAGCTGCTGCACATCGCCAATCATCAGCAACTGCACGCCGCCAAAGGGTTTGCTGCTGCGGCGGTAGCGGCACAGTACGGCATCGATGGCATCCAGCAAGTCGGCTCGCACCATACTTATCTCGTCTATAATCAGCAGGTCCAGCGTGCGGATGATGTCCACCTTTGATTTCCGCAGCTGCTTCTTGCTCTCGGGCAGTTGGTATTCTGTCACCAGTTCCGGCACATCCGGCAGATAGGGGCAGAATGGCAGCTGGAAGAAGCTGTGAATCGTAACGCCGCCGGCATTCACCGCGGCCACACCTGTGGGGGCGACCACCACGCTGCGTTTGCTGCATCGTTCCACGATATGGTGGAGGAAGGTGGTCTTTCCGGTGCCGGCCTTTCCGGTAAGGAAGATAGACACCCCGGTTTCGGTCACATAGCGCTCAGCCAGGTCAATCTGCGGGTTACGGTTCATAGGCGAATTCTTTCAATTATGAATTATGAATTGTGAATTATGAGTGGGGCGGAAGCCATCAACTACGCTCGAAACTCCATCAACCTACTTTCCTGAGAAAGGGCATTTCTGACCTATGCATTGCTCGTTGATTTGCGAGCGTGTGCATCTGACCACGGGTTTCTCCATTTCCACGCCCAGATGCTCTTTCACGAAATCAACAGTGGTGAGGATGGAGAGGTACGAGTCGCGTTTGCAGCAGCGCGGGCCACCATTGTTGGCCACCTGCTCCAATGCCTTGGCTGTGAGCAGATTTGAAAGGTGCCACGACTCGGTGGCAAAGGGCGAGTTGTCGGTGATGATAGACATGAATATGCCTGCGCTCAGCGATGCGCCACAAGCTCCCCAACGGCCGCAAGCGCCGCCCGGAATGTCCATACCCCGGCGAATGAGGGTGGGGAGGGCGGACTCCAAATCCACCTGGCCACCGGCGTTGTGGTAGGCCGTGAGTAGCGACGCTCCAACCAGCACATGGTGCAGTGGGCCGTGCATGGGGCAGAATTCCTGCGACATCAGGTGCTCCAGCACCGCAATGGGGTCTTTCGACTTTTCTGCCAAGCAGATGCTTATCACGTCGTCTACATGCCATTGCTGGCAGGCCTGGCAATAAGTGTCAGAAGCGTTGGCCACTGCTTGTCCGCATACGGCGCAAGGCTGAGTCTCTTCCACGGCGGCAGTCTTGCACGACACCATGCAGGTTATGGCCACCAAAGCAATAAGCAGCAATTTCTTCATAGGTCAATGCGATTAGCTGATGGGCACTTTGCGGTCCAGGTTGAACGACATGGGCGACACTTTCAGCTGCGGGGGGCACTGCATGCGCTTCCATTCGTTCTGCTTCACGCGGCGCAGCACAAAGGCCACCACCTCGGGGTCGTAGCCCTCTTCCACAATCTCATCGTAGCAGAGCTGCTCTTCCAGATGCAGGTTCAGGATGGCGTCCAGCACCTCGTACTCGGGCAGCGAGTCGCTGTCTTTCTGGCCGGGGCGCAGCTCGGCCGATGGGGGTTTCTGAATGGTGTTCACGGGAATAATCTCCTGGTCGCGGTTGATATACTCGGCCAGCTGGTAGACCTCGGTCTTGTAGAGGTCGCCGATAACCGAGATACCGCCGTTGCAGTCGCCATAAAGGGTGCCGTAGCCCATGGCGGCCTCCGACTTGTTGGAAGTGTTCAGCATCAGTGCGCCGAACTTATTGGCGTAGGCCATCACGATGGTGCCACGCAGGCGTGCTTGCATATTCTCCTCGGTCACATCCTCGGCCCTGTCGCCAAACACCGGCTTCATGGTCTCGCGCAGTTGGTTGAAGAGGGGCTTGATGGGCACGATGTCGTATTTCACACCCAGGTTCAAGGCCAAGTCTTCGGCATCCTTCACCGAGTGGTCGGTAGAATACTGTGAGGGCATCAGAATACCATGCACATTCTCCGGACCGAGTGCCTGCGCTGCCAGTGCGCACACCATGGCGCTGTCCATGCCGCCCGAGAGGCCGATCACCGCGCGCTGCACGCCATTCTTGCGGAAATAGTCGCGAATGCCCATAATCAAAGCCTTGTATACCAGCTCCACGGCCTCAGGCTTCTCATCCTGGCACTCCTCCATCAGCTGCAGGTCGACGCTCTGGCGGTGTTCCTCGAAATAGGGGAACTGGCACAGCACCTGCCCTGCGGCGTTCAGCGCCATGCTGCCGCCGGCAAACAGGAAGCTGCCCTCGCCGCCGATGCGGTTCACAAACACCAGCGATGCGTTCAGATTCTCCACAATCTTGTGCATACGGTAGCGGATGCGGTAGGGCTTGTTGTAGTCAAACCCATTGCAGCCGCAGCACACCCCCTTGTCGGGCTGGTCGATGTGCGACTTGGAGAGCTCCTTCAAGTCCTCATAGAAGCCGATGGCTATCGACTGCTCCTGGTACTGTATCACCTGCACACCCTCGCCGCGCACAAAATATTTCTGCTCATCGGGGGCAAGATATTTCTTTGTGATAATGCCGCGGATGGCGCAGTTCTGCACAAACACGATGGCATTGCACAAACCCTTGTCCTGAATCTGCAAAGGCATGCCGATGAGGAATGCGCGGTACTCCGACTTCTGGATCAGCTCCTGCAGGCACATCTGCGCCCTCTTCTGGATGTCGGTGTAGGCCACCGAGCCAAAGAGCGGCGAGCCGCACAGGGTGCAGGCCGGGAACACCGTCAGCAGAGCCTCGCGGCTTTCAGGCTTGTCAAGTTCTTCAAGAACCCACTTCATGTTTTCTTCCGGATTGTTGGTAACAATGTCGTGCTGTACAATATGTATATTCATTTTCTTAAATATTAATCATTATTATTAAACCCAAACATCCCATTGGCAACTTTCTCAGCCACTTAGGCGAAAAGCGCTTAAATGTTGGAAATGCAAATGTACTAAAAAAAGCCGACACACAAGATTTTTTTTATAAACAACCCCCATTTTTGCATCTTGTCCATGCTTCGTGAAAATACCCTATAACATCAGCAACACAGCGTGTTGCGCTATCGGCGTAATGTTAAAACATTGCGTATATTTTGTCAATTCAATTAAATTAAGTAATTTTGCAGTTTCAAACACTAAACAAACAAACAAAATTAAATTAAAAAATTATGAAGAAATTAATCGTACTCTTTGCAGCTATCGTAGCTTTTGGTTTCGCTGCTAACGCTCAGAACGCAATCGGTCTCCGCTTCGGTGGTGGTACCGGTTATGGTGCAGAAATCTCCTTCCAGAAGGGTCTCGGTTCCAACCGTCTCGAGTTCGACCTCGGTCTCAGCAACCTCGGTGGTGCTGACCAGGAGTTCAACCTGGCTGGTGTTTATCAGTGGACTTTCGGTATCGTTGACAACCTGAACTGGTATGTTGGTCCTGGTCTGAACCTCGACTACTGCAGCAACCACGGTCTTGGCCTCGGCATCTGCGGCCAGATTGGTATCGAATACAACATCCCCAGCATTCCTTTCCAGGTCTCCCTCGACGCTCGTCCCACCTACCGTCTCCTCGTTCCCGAGCATTGCGGTATGGGCAACTTCGGTTGGGGTGCTTGCCTCGCTGTTCGCTACACCTTCTAATCTGATTTAGAATCTAGCATAATGAAAAGCCTCCGCAAATGCGGGGGCTTTTTTTGTCTCTAAATCTAGGAAAGAAGCAAAACTCATCAGTTTGTTTGTTTTTCTGACCGAGCAAGCTCGGCCAGAAGGACTGAAAGACGAGGATTTTCAGTGAAAATCCGAGAAAGTCATTGTTAATCAGGAATTACTTGTTACAAAATAATTTCTGACTAATTTCTGGTAATTTCTTTCAGTTTGAAGTTTCGCTTGCGAAACTTAGATTATCTAATTTTTAGAGGTCACCCAGTGATAAATTCATCAACTTGCGTGCCGATCAAAATGAGTTTGAAGGCTTGATAGATATAGAATGCATTCTAGAGTTTTTGTATACGGATTCTATATCTGCATCAAATCTTCCGGTATTGAGCGATTGTGGTAGATTGAATAATAAGTAACTATTAATCAAATGATATCATATCGTTATCCGCACTATCAATCGCTGTCCTTCACATCATGATAACCATAAATCTAGAATATAGAATCGCATAACACATTGATAACACACAAATGTGCGCATTGTTGCAAAAATCCATTCTAGATTCTATATTTGCGACCTCCATACATCCTTTGTTCATCCCTTGAGGGACCGCTCCCCAGGCGGGTCTACCCCGTAGAATCAACGGAGCTACAGCGGAGTTTCAAGTGATGAGTGAGTGAAAGAGTGTAGGGTAGGGGCAAGCCGGTTTTGGGTTGCAAAATGTGGTTTTGTCTCACTCCCGTAGAGGATCCGTTGAAGACCCGTTGTAGACCCGTCGCTAGAAGTGGCACAGCAGTGGGTCTACAGTGGGTCTTCTGTGGAGGTGTTCGGGAGTTCAGGAACCTCAATTTTTGTAAACACAAGATTGTAAAATGTAAACTTCTGTTTGAACTGATAGGAGTCTTTGGAGCCGTATGCTGTCCCAAAAATGGATTTTACATTTTACATTCTGTGTCAAGCAATTTCTATTCAATATGTTTGGTACCGATTTTGTGAATTATACATGTAAAATCCATTCTACATTTTTGCCGTGTTCAGGCTCGTTATTCTGAAATGTAAATTTTACAAATAAAACGTAAATTTTACATTTTATTCGCTCTATTATGCTGTAAACGAATAAGATGGCGAGAAATGTAAAATGTAAAATCGAAAAATGAGAACCGCACACTCTGCAGTGCTCTTTTAAGAATTGTTTGTAGGTTGCTTCTGGAATTTTTGTGGCGCAGTCTTAAATGGGAGAAGGGATGCCAAATGGCATCCCTCTCCACTCTGAACTGATTATAATATTTAATGTAAGAAGGCGAGGAGGATACCTGCGGCCACGGCTGAGCCGACTACGCCGGCCACGTTGGGACCCATGGCGTGCTGGAGCAGGTAGTTGGTGCGGTCGTATTCCAGGCCTACGTTGTTGGAGACGCGGGCAGCATCGGGCACAGCACTCACACCGGAGTTACCGATGAGGGGGTTGATTTTGTTGCCTTCTTTGAGGAAGAGGTTCATCAGCTTGACGAACAGCACTCCGCAGAAGGTGGCCACGATGAAGGAGCATGCGCCCAGCAGGAAGATAAGCACGGAGCGACCGGTGAGGAATGTGGTTGCCTGGGTGGAGGCGCCCACGGTGATGCCGATGAGCAGGGTGCAGACATTGACGACGGCGTTGCTGGCCACATCAGAGAGGCGCTTGGTAACACCGCACTCCTTAAGCAGATTACCGAAGAAGAGCATGCCCAGCAGCGGGAGGCCAGAGGGAACGATGAAGGCGCAGAAGAGGAATCCGACAATGGGGAAGGTGATCTTCTCGAGTTTGGAGACCTGGCGCGGAGCCTTCATGCGGATACGGCGCTCCTTATCGGTAGTGAGTAGGCGCATGATGGGGGGCTGGATGACGGGCACGAGAGCCATGTAGGAGTAGGCCGAGACAGCGATAGCACCCATGAGTTCGGGAGCGAGCTGGCTGGAGATGAAGATGGCGGTGGGGCCGTCGGCTCCGCCGATGATGCCGATAGCACCGGCCTCATTGGGAGCAAATCCTAGTGCCAGGGCACCGGCATAGGCGGCAAAGATACCAGCCTGGGCTGCAGCGCCGATGAGGAAGAGCTTGGGGTTGGAGAGCAGGGCCGAGAAGTCGGTCATGGCTCCGATGCCTAGGAAGATGAGGGGCGGGTACCAACCATTCTGCACGCCGTGGTACAGGATGTTGAGCACCGAGCCCGACTCGTAGATGCCTATCTTAAGGCCGGGATAGAAGGGGATGTTGCCCACGAGCATGCCGAATCCGATGGGCACGAGCAGCAGAGGCTCGAACTCGTAGCGGATGCCCAGGAAGATGAATCCCAGACCGAAGAGGATCATGATGATATGGCCCCATGTGACGTTGGCGAATCCTGTGTAGTTCCAGAACTGGACGAGCTGGGTGGACAGGAAATCCATGAAGCCACTTGTTGCAAGTAATTCAAACATTGTGTAACGGTTTTAGTTTTTAGCTGATGACTACGAGTGTGGCGCCTTCGAGAACGGCGTCGCCGGGACGGACGTCAACGGAGGTGACGGTGCCGTCGACATCAGAAGTGATGCTGTTCTCCATCTTCATGGCCTCAAGGATGGCAACGGTCTGGCCTTCCTTGACGGTGTCGCCAACCTTGACGAGGACGTCGAGAATGGTGCCGGGCAGGGGGCTCTGGACTTTGGTGCCGCCGGCAGCGGTGCCGGGCTTGGGAGCGGAGGCGCGCTGGACATCGCCGGCAGCAGCGGTGACGCGGGCTGCGGGACGCTCGCTGACGATGGTGGTGTGGGGCTTGGGCTTGACTTCTTTGTCAATGGTCACGTTGTAGGGGGTGCCATTGACTTCCATTTTGATTTCCTGGCCCTCGACGTTGTTGATGGAAACTTTGTACTCGGAGCCGTTGATTTGGAATTTATATTCTTTCATTGTTTGTATTCTGTTTTTGGGGTTTCTTTTTGGCAGCGGGGCGCTGCCGGAATGGCTGCTGGGTTAGCGTTTAGTGAAGAACTGGTTCATATTGTAGAACTTGGCGTTCCAAGGAGTCCATGCACGCTCGACCTTCTGGATGGTGATGACGGTCTCTTCTTCATCGTGCTGTTCTTCTTCGTAGCAGTAGAGTGCGGCAGCGATGGCGGCATAGACGTCGCCACCCTCGGCAGAGGAGATAATCTTGCTGTCGGGCTTGCGCTCAGAGACTTTGCGGATGATGTTGCCGTAGCCCTTCATGATGAAGCAGATGCAGACGAGGGCGAAGAAGACGACGATGATGGCCACGATAGCCAGTCCCCAGCCGTGGGGGTCGCTGTCCTGGATGCGCTCGGACTGCTTGGGCACATGGTAGTGGAAGGTGGTGGCGGGGCTGATGTTCTGGATGCCCTTAGCAAAGTCGATGGTATTGATGTCGTAGCCTACGGCATTCTTGCCCATGACGATGAGCTGGCTGGCGTTGTCGGCGAACTGGAAGGCGAAGGAGGTGGAGGAGAATCCGATCTGAGCAACAGGTTTGATTTCAGCTACTTCCTGGCTGCTCATGGCAACGATGGCGTTGATGTCGAATACGGCAACGTAGGAGGTGTCGACCTGCGAGCTGGCAAGGACGATGATGTTGTTGTCGGAAATCATGACCGACTTGGGGCGGATGATATTCTTGATATCGTGGCGGCCCTGGTAGACATCGGTGGTGAAGCGGCCGATGGCGCGGATGGCGTCGCCGTTGTTGACAAGCACATCCACGGCGCAGTCGACACTGTCAATCACCACGAAGAGGTGCTGGTCGGGCAGATAGCAAGCTGTGTTGGGAATGAAGTTGATGGGGGCTGCGGGCAGGACGGTTTCGACAGCTTCCTGGACAGGAGCAGGGGCTTTGACCGTGCGAGCAGCAACGCCGCCAGCCATCATCACCAGGCCAACAAGTATTGCAACTATGTGTTTAAAAGTCTTATTCATTTTACAATCTTAAAAATAACAGTGAAAATGTTGGTTTTCTTAAGGGCGAGTGCCTGCCATGAGGCCGGCCCGTAGGCCGCACCCCATGGTGGAACTCTTTTCTTGTCGCTTATTTAGCGTGTTCGCAGCAGCCTTCGTGCTGGTGCTGGCAACCCTCGTGCTGATGAGCGCAGCCTTCGTGCTCGCCACAGCAACCTTCGTGCTGGTGAGCGCAGCAGGGCTCCTGACCGGCCTTAGCCTTGCAGCAGTTCTCGGTGCCACGGTTGACACAGGTCTCGCAGTTGTTGGCAGCGCAGGTGGTGTCCTCGCAAGCGCACTCGTGATGGCACTCGTGTTCGCAAACCTCGGTTTCAACGGCTACGGAATCAGTAGTCTCCTCGGGAGCGTTGTTGTTGCAAGCAGACATGCCGAAAGCGAAAGCGGCAGCTACAAAAGCGGTTAAGAAAACTTTCTTCATTTTATGTTAGTTTTTGTGGGGCGAAAGGACCCCGGGTTAATAATTGCTATATATAAATTATTCAATATTACTATCCACTACAGGGGGATGTTGTTGTGCTTCTTCATGGGCAGGCTGTCCTTCTTGGTGGAGAGCACCTGGAGGGCACGGATGATGCGGAAGCGGGTGTTGCGAGGCTCGATGACATCGTCGATGTAGCCGAACTTGGCAGCATTGTAGGGGTTAGCAAACTGGTCGTTGTATTCCTGTTCCTTCTCGGCGATAAACTTGGCGCGCTCCTCGGGATCGGTGATCTCTTTGAGCTGGCGGCCGTAGAGGACCTCGGTAGCACCGCTAGCACCCATCACGGCAATCTGTGCGGTGGGCCAAGCGTAGTTGATGTCGCCACGGAGCTGTTTGCAACTCATGACGATATGGGCGCCGCCGTAGGATTTGCGCAGGGTGACGGTGACCTTGGGAACGGTGGCCTCGCCATAGGCGAAGAGCATCTTGGCACCATGTACGATGACGCCATTGTATTCCTGGCCGGTGCCGGGCAGGAAGCCGGGAACGTCGACGAGGGTGACGATGGGGATGTTGAAGGCATCGCAGAAGCGCACGAATCGGCCGCCCTTACGGGAGGCGTTGCTATCGAGCACGCCGGCCATGGCCTTGGGCTGGTTGGCAACGATACCTACGCTGTTGCCGCCAAAACGTGCGAAACCGACTACCAGGTTGGGAGCGAAACGCTCGTGAACTTCAAGGAATTTGCCATCGTCGACGATGGAGTGGATGACTTCCTTGATGTCGTAGGGCTGGTTGGGGCTTTCGGGGATGATGCTGTTGAGGCTGTCTTCCAAGCGGTCGATGGGATCCTGGGTGGGAACATAGGGAGGTTCCTCGAAGTTGTTGGAAGGAATGTAGCTGATGATGTCGCGGATGAGTGCGAGGCACTTCTCCTCGGTCTCGCCAACGAAATGAGCAACGCCGCTCTTGGTGGCATGAACCAGTGCGCCACCGAGTTTGTCGACGGTGACGTCTTCGCCGGTGACGGTTTTCACAACCTTAGGACCGGTGAGGAACATATAGCTGTTCTGCTTGGACATGAGGATGAAGTCGGTGAGCGCGGGGCTGTAGACAGAGCCGCCGGCGCAAGGACCGAAGATGGCGCTGATCTGGGGCACGACGCCGCTGGCCAGGATGTTGCGCTCGAAAATCTCAGCGAAACCAGCCAGAGAGCTGCAACCCTCCTGGATGCGAGCTCCGCCGGAGTCGTTCAAGCCGATAACGGGAGCACCAGTCTTCATGGCCTGGTCCATAATCTTGCAGATTTTCAGCGACATGGTTTCGCTCAAGCTACCAGCGAAAACGGTGAAGTCCTGAGCAAAAACGTATACGGGACGGCCCTCGATGGTACCGTAACCAGTCACAACACCATCGCCCAAGAACGACTGCTTCTGCATGTCGAAATTGATGCAACGATGGGTGACAAACATATCAAATTCTTCAAAGGAGCCCTCGTCGAGGAGGAGAGCAATACGCTCGCGAGCAGTCAGTTTTCCCTGCTCGTGCTGTTTGTCGATGCGCTTCTGGCCGCCGCCCATTTTGGCTTCGCTTCTTTTGTCCAGAAGTTCTTTAATCTTATTTTCAAATGCCATATTTGAATTGTTTTAAGGTTAATCAATTGTTGTTTTTAACCGAATAGCCTGCCCAACTTAGCTTTGGTTGTTTTGCATTCAGCGGGGCTGTGCGATTGCGGCTGTGCTTATTTGCAGCAAAGTTCGGTGAGTACGCCGAGGGTGCTCTTGGGGTGGAGGAAACCAATGTGGAGACCTTCTGCGCCGCCACGGCTCTGCTGGTCGATGAGGCGTACGCCCTTGTCCTGAGCGTCTTTCAGCGCCTGGTCGGTGTTCTCAACGCAGAATGCGATGTGGTGCATGCCACCCTTGCCGCCGTTCTTCTCGATGAAGCCGGCGATGGTGCTTTCGGGGCAGGTGGGTTCCAACAGTTCAATCTTCACTTCGCCGCATTTCAAGAAAGCGGTTTTTACTTTCTGGTCAGTTACTTCTTCAATTGCGTAGCACTTCAGTCCCATTACATCTTCCCAGTAGCGAATAGCCTCGTCCAGGTTGGTAACTGCAATGCCGATGTGTTCGATGTGTGAAGGGGTCATTGTCTTAAAATTTATATTTTTTATATTATTTATTTCTTCTTAAAATACTCAATTCATTCATTTACAGCACAAATATATTTGCGCTATAAAATACAAAAGTACTAAAAAATATTAATATAGCAAAAAAAATGCCGTTAAAAGGTAACATTTAACATATCCGACCCTCAGTCGGAGAGTGCGTCGACCAGTGTGTCGGTGTCGATTCCGCAGTCTTTCTGGAGCTGGGACACAGGGCCGTGGGCGATGAACTGGTCGGGGATTCCGAGCACTTTCACTGGGGTCTTCACGCCCTTTTCGGCATAGTATTCCACCACCGCACTACCGAGTCCGCCAATCTTCACGCCATCCTCGATGGTCACGATTTTGCGGAATCCCTTGGCCGCCACGGCATCCAGTAGCTGGGTGTCGAGGGGTTTCATGTAGCGCATGTCGTAGACCGCCACACTCACGTTGCCGGCAGCCAGGCGTTTGGCGGCTTCCAGCGCGGTGTTGCCCACATGGCCAATAGAAATCACGGCCACATCGCGACCTTCTCTCACGCATCGGCCACGGCCAACTTCAAGGCGCTCGAAATCGTTCTTCCAGTCGGCATGCACGCTCAGCCCGCGCGGGTATCGGATCACCACAGCCCCCTGGCCGGGCAGCTGGGCGGTGTACATCATATTGCGAAGCTCGTGCTCGTCCATTGGCGCACAAATGGTTAGATTGGGTATCGGGCGTAGGCAGGCCAGGTCAAAGGCGCCGTGGTGCGTGGGGCCATCATCGCCCACAAGTCCGGCACGGTCGAGGCATATCACCACGGGTAGCTCCTGCAGGGCCACATCGTGGATGATCTGGTCGAAGGCTCGCTGCATGAATGAAGAATATATGTTGCAGAATGGCATCATTCCTTGCGCAGCCAAACCTGCGGCAAAGGTGACGGCATGTTGTTCGGCGATGCCCACGTCAAAAGCGCGCGAGGGCATCTTCTCCATCATCAGATTCAGCGAGCAACCGGTTGGCATAGCGGGGGTTATGCCGACTATCTTGGAGTTAGCCTCGGCCAGCTCAATGATGGTGCGGCCAAAGACTTCCTGGTATTTCAGCGGCTCTCCGGCAGAGTCTTTCTTGATTTGGTCGCCGGTCTCCACATCAAACTTTCCAGGGGCATGATATGTCACAGGATTCTGCTCGGCCTGTTTCAGTCCCTTGCCCTTCTTGGTAACAATGTGCAGGAGTTTGGGTCCCCTGATTTCTTTCAGCTGGCGGAGCACTTCCACCAACTCTTCGATATTGTGGCCGTCGATAGGGCCGAAGTATCTGAATCCCAATGACTCAAACAAGTTTGGCGCACCTAGTGCGGCGGTCTTGGCCACGAAGGTGGCACGTTGGAAGAAGTTGAGCGACTTGGCCTTGCGCTCGCTGCGCTCCTGGCTGTCGCCGTCCAGCTTGGCCCACACCTTGTCTTTCAGTTGGTTGTACTTGGGTGAAGCGGTGATGCGGGTGAGATATTTGTTCAGTCCGCCCACGGCTTTGTCGATGCTGATGCCGTTGTCGTTCAGCACCACAATCATGTTGGTCTTGGAAACTCCGGCATTGTTCAAGGCCTCAAAGGCCTCGCCGCCAGTCATCGAACCATCGCCAATCACTGCGATGTGCTGCCGCTTGTCGTTGTCCTGCAGGGTAGAGGCGGTGGCCATGCCCAGCACGGCGCTGATGGAGGTGGAACTGTGGCCGGTGCCGAAGGCGTCGAATTCCGACTCCTTCATCTTGGGGAATCCACTCAGTCCGCCATAGGTGCGGATGGTGGAGAACTGGTCGCGGCGGCCGGTCACAATCTTGTGAGAATAAGCCTGATGGCCCACATCCCACACGAGTTTGTCGTCGGGGGTATTGAACACATAATGCAGTGCCAGAGTGAGCTCCACGGTGCCGAGGCTCGAAGCCAGGTGGCCCGGGTGCTGGGAGAGTGTGTCTATGATGAAACTGCGGAGCTCGGCAGCCAGCGTCTTCAGTTCGCCGGTGCTGAGTCTGCGTAAATCTTCAACGTTATTAATTGTATCTAAAATCATGTCTATTTTCAATGTCAGCTACTCTTCAGCCTCCACCTGATAGGCGGGCTTGGCCTTCTTGATGGGTTTGTCGAAGTCTTTGTTCAACTTCTTGTCTTGCACACGGCCCTGCGCACCCTCGCGCAGCACCCATTTGCCGTCCAAGAACACATAGGCTAGTTCAACTCCAGAAGGAACATAGTATTGGTAAAGACCCTCCATTCCAATGACTTGAGGGCCTACTTCGTCAAAAATAATCATCCGCAGCTTCTCGTCCTTGGTCTTGCTGGAGGGACCGGAAGTCACACGCTCGTTTTGTGCGCGAGAAGTGCGGTTGGCCGTGGCCACAACCCGGCTGGTGCCCTTTTTCCCCTTTTTGCCTTTCTTGCCGCGCTTGGGGGGATAGGGCTGGCGGCCGTATTTGGGCTGGGCCACGCCGGAGCGCTTGGCTCTGAGGTGTTCCACGGTGCGCACAAACTGTTCCTCGTAGCGCAGATTGACCATGGCGTCGTGGGTGTATTCCAGCACGATACGGCGCAGATTGCGCTCTTTCTTAAATAGATTCTGGCCAAATTGCGGCATGCTTCTGCCTGACTTAAACAGCACAGGTTCAATCACCTTGCGCTGCGTCAGGTTGTCCACACCACTCCAGCCGAGCAAGGTGTAGAATGTCTTGCCGTCGTAGGTGGTGGTGATAAGTTCTTGGTATACAGAGCCGAACCAATTGTCTGGCGACAGCAGGTCTTCTTGGCGGTTGATGATGTCTTCCGACTTATCGTTCAGCACAAACACATCATATTCATCGGTCTTTTCGTCCAGGGCTTGAATCAGTCCAAAGCATTCATACTCACCATTATCGTTCACCACAGGCCAGGTAAAGATGCGGAATTTCTTATCCTTTGAGGTCAGCACCGAAACCCGCGTGCCGAAATCCCACTGCCATTTAAAGGAGTTCTCCTCCTTCAAGGCTTCCTGAAGCATCAGCACGGCAGCCTCGTTGGCATGATAGCGCTGATTGTCGGTAGGCGCATTATACACATCTTCAAAAAGAGCCTGCAACTGCGACTGATAATCAGCCATCACCGCCTTGTTCTGTCCCCAGGCGGTGTGGCACAAGACCACGCATGCTGCTATGATTGTTAGAATTCTCCTCATAGATAAATTAAATATCCATTTTTAACGATTAATTCTATATTTTATTATGCAAAGGCGAAAAAATCTTTCAACAAATCGCCCAAACCATCACTCAACCATATAATAGCCAATTCTTTGTCGAAGCAGTACCAAATCACGTTTCATCACAGTTCCAGCTGCCGCCACTCTGCCCTCGCTGTAGACCCAGTCTAAGCCCGCTCTCCAGCGCTTCTCCCGCCCTAAGCCCGTTCCTTATCCTATATTTATACCTTAGTTATACTATATTTATCCTATATGGAATAGAATAAATAAGGTATAACTATAGAATAAATAAGGTAAAACTGGCGGAGTTACGAAGGTGTTTCGGGTCTCTTGGAAACAAGTTTTTTTCTCCTCTTTGTGAAAAATTTAGTATCTTTGCAGATTCAAACGAATGCGATAAAAACTATGTCAGTAGTTTTAAAATGTTGATATTATGAAAGATTCAAAGAAAATCAAATGGAAGTTGGCATGGTCCTCTCTGCTGTTTGCCACCATGCTGGGTATCGGCTACATTACAGTGTGGATTGCCATGAACATGAACCAGACGCTACCCATCCTCATCATTATCGGTGCCATGGGCCCGGTGTGGGCGCTGATCACCATTTGGTATATCTGTTTCCGCATGGACTACTTCAAATTGTGGAAAGATCTCAAGGCCAATCGCGAGCACCTGAAGCGCAATGAAATATTGCTGCAAAATTGTGAATATCAAGAATTAAGAAATAAATATCCCTTGTCTATCCTCCGCCATGAGCAGCATTGCGAACACCGCAAAATCAGCCCCGAGAGAACTATCAGTTTAGCCCTTGCCGTCAGCCATGAGGAATGGGCCGAGCGCGAGGAATTCCGCCGCCAGGCCAGGGAAGAACGCCTTTCAAACAACAGCCAGCTGTAGCTCCAGGTCTGCACGAAACATTTTTGCCTGGCAAATCTTTTTTTTTCGCAGCTCATACAATAAATATTGTATTTCTGCGTTTCGCCTTTTATGAAAGACGAAAGACAGACTATCATCGAGCAGGCGTGGGACAACCGCGATTTGCTGAAAGATGCTCAAATCCAAGATACTATCCGCGAGGTTATCAACCAGTTGGACCGCGGTCAGCTACGCATTGCCGAGAAGGGCGATGCCGGCTGGAAGGTGAATGACTGGCTGAAGAAGGCCGTGATTCTTTATTTCCCCATCTGCGATATGCAGACTGTGGAGTGCGGGCCTTTTGAGTTCCACGATAAAATTCCGCTAAAGAAAAATTATGCCGAGCAGCAGGTGCGTGTTGTGCCTCATGCCATTGCTCGCCACGGTGCCTATCTGGCTCCCGGTGTGGTGATGATGCCTTCGTATGTGAATATCGGTGCCTATGTTGATAGCGGTACTATGGTTGACACCTGGGCCACCGTGGGCAGCTGCGCCCAGATTGGCAAGAATGTACACCTCAGCGGTGGTGTGGGCATCGGCGGTGTGCTGGAACCCGTGCAGGCCGCACCGGTCATCATCGAGGACAACTGCTTCATCGGCAGCCGCAGCATCATTGTTGAGGGCGCCCATGTGGAAGAAGAGGCCGTTATCGGCGCCAATACCGTTATCACGGCTAGTACCCATATAATAGATGTAACTAACGAAGAGCCAATTACCTATAAAGGTCGTGTGCCGGCACGCAGCATCGTGATTCCCGGCAGCTACACCCGCCATTATCCGGCTGGCGACTACCAGGTGAGCTGCGCATTGATTATTGGTCGCCGCAGCGAGTCTACCGACAAGAAGACCTCCCTCAACCAGGCGCTCCGCGACTATGGTGTAAGTGTTTAATATAGCAAATTTTACTTTATGAAAAGATATTTGTTTTTAGCCATCGGGCTGATGTTTTTGTTCTGCTCCTGCGGCAAGAATGTGGAGACTTTCCCTTTCAAGGGCAAGGTGGTGGACTATGTGAATTGTTCCATGATGAGCGCCAGCATCTCTGAGTTGGATTTTGGCTGGCTTATCTCGGTCAGCAGCCCTGACTCAATCGGCAAAGATTACCGCGACCAGACCGGCAAGACCTACAAGAATTGCATCATCCTTTATCGCACTCGGTCGCGCTTCGAGGTGGATGAGGAAATCAGCGGTGAGATGTACCTAGATGACAGATACTCAAAGGCCTACTGCACTTACCACACCAACATCGACCTGCCCGAAGGCGTGTGCTATTCGCTTGACTAGTCACCACTTCGTCTCGCGACTAACGAAAGGGTGTTGATAAAAAATGAAATAATGTTTCTTTTAATTGAAATAAATATATTAATTTTGCAAATTAAAAGAAATGATTTATTAACGCAAAAAAAGATTCAACAATATGAAATTCATCGTCAATAGCTTGCTGCTTTCCAAGCAAATCCAGTCTATCAGCGGCGTTATCGGTAACAATAACACCGTGCCTATCATCAGTTGCTTCCATTTCCATTTGGACGAAGGTCTGCTGACCATTCGCGCCACCGACCTTGAAACCACTCTCGTGACCAAGATGGAGGTCGAAACCTCCAAAATGGAAGGATTGGCCGACATCGCAGTGCCGTCCAAGTTGCTGATTGACATCCTCAAGAGCCTTGACGATGTGCCCCTGACCTTCAGCGTTGATGATTCCAACTTTGGTATCACCATCATCTCCGGAGAGGGTAAATACCGTCTGGCAGGCAAGAACCCCGAGACTTTCCCCAATATGCCCGAGGCCCGCGAGACTTCCACCATCATCATGCCTAGCTCGGCTATGATCAACGCTATCAGCAAGACCGCTTTCGCCGCCTCTACCGATGAAATGCGTCCTCAGATGGGTGGTATCTTCTGCGATATCACTGCCGAAAACACCACCTTTGTGGCCACCGATGCCCACAAACTGGTGCGCTATCGCCGTTCCGACATCAAGTGCGACACTCCTGTCAGCTTCATCCTGCCCCGCAAACCTGTCACCATGATGAAGAGCATCCTGGCTTCTCGCAAAGAGGAGTTTGATGTCAAAGTTGAATACAATAATGTGAACGTTTTCTTCACTTTCGACAATTTCTATATCATCTGCCGCCTCGTGGATGGCAAGTACCCCAACTATGATGCCGCCATCCCCAAGGAGAACCCCAATAAGCTGACTCTCGACCGCTCTTCCTTCCTCAATATCCTGCGCCGCGTGGGGCTGTTTGCCAACCAGTCCACTCACCAGGTCCGCCTCAGCATTCAGGAGCACGAGCTTCAGCTCAGCACCGAGGATATCGAATTCTCCAACGATGCTCACGAGAAGATGCCCTGTCAGTATGAGGGCGAACCCATGGAAATCGGCTTCAACGCCAAGTTCCTGGCCGAGATGGTTCAGAACATTGAGACCGAGCAGATTATGATTGAGATGTCGCATCCCAGCCGCGCCGGCATTATCTTCCCCATCACCGAGGAAGAAGACTCCCCCGAAGACATCCTCATGCTTGTCATGCCCGTGATGTTGGCTAACTAACATTGTTGTAACACTTTGATTTTCAGAAGTTGAAAAATAAAGTAAATATTTGGGAGACACATTCCTCCACCATCCTGAGCATCACCCTGGTAATGCTTCTCCTCGGAATGTGTCTTCTTTTGGAATATCACTCCTATCGCACCACCCACGATATGCAGGAGCGCATCACTTTCAAGGTGGACCTTGAGCCGGAAATCAGCGACGAGATGGCCGACCTCTTGAAGATGAAGATTGAAACCATGCCCGAGGTGAAGCATGTCGACTACATCTCGCGCCAGCAGGCTGCCGAGATATTCTCAGAGGAGTTGAACGATGATTTCGTCTCTTTCTGTGGCTACAATCCGCTCTACCCCTCGCTCATGGTTAATCTCAAGGCCAACTATCTGCCTGAGATGCACCAGGCTGATAGGAGCAAGACTATCGAGAATTTCACGTCCAAGGTTGGCGCACTTGAAAATGTGACCGGTGTTGCCTATCAAGAAAATGTGGTCAACGAGCTGAATGGTGTGTTCTTCAACATCACATGGTTCTTGGTTATTTTCATGGTTCTGCTTGTGATTATCAGTATTCTAATCATTTCCAGCACCATCCGCATTGCGCTTTATGCCCAGCGCGAGACCGTCACCACTATGAGGCTCGTGGGTGCTAAGCATGGATTTATCGCGCGTCCGTTTGTAAGTCGCAGTATCTGGTATGGCCTTCTCGGTGCCCTTATCGCCGCCGCCATCCTTGCGGTTGCCCTGGGCGCTCTTAATCAGTCGCTTGTCGGCATGGACCTCCTCAACCCCGACCACATGATTTGGTATGCGGCCATCGCTGTCATCCTCGTGGTGCTCGGTATTCTGCTGTCCTACCTCTCCACCCTTTTCGCAGTCAATCGCTATTTGCGTTATAATAATTAGATAATACAATAAAAACATCTCTTTGCGAGACAGAAAAACACAATACATCATGGCAAAAGAAACCTCTTCTGACAACAAAAGCAACAATCAGTTCGACTTCCTTTTCACTAAAGTCAACTATATCATCATGATTGCCGGCGTTATTCTGCTGGCCCTCGGCTACATATTCCTCTGCGGTGGCGGCTCCGACGACCCCAATGTGTTTAACTCCGCCATGTTCAACACCCGCCGTCTCTATGTGGCTCCTATCTTCATTATCTTGGGCTTTGTGGCCGAGATTGTGGCCATCATGTTCAAGAGCAAGAAGAACTAATAACCCAGTATCAATCATAAAACTACAACACTATGGATTGGTTGCAGTCGCTTATCCTCGGTTTGGTACAAGGCCTCACCGAATACCTCCCTGTCAGTTCTAGCGGCCACCTCACTATCGGTGCCACCCTCTTCGGCCTTAACGGCGAGGAAAACCTGGCTTTCACCGTGGCCGTGCATGTCGCAACAGTGCTCAGCACTTGTGTCATTCTGTGGAAAGAAATCGTATGGCTTTTCCAGGATTTCTTCAAATTCAAATGGAATGAGGGCACGCGCTATGTCGTCAACATCCTCATTTCCATGATTCCTGTTGCCGTGGTGGGCTTCCTTTTCAAAGACAAGGTCGAAGAAATCTTCGGTAGCGGACTCCTGGTTGTCGGCATCTGCCTGCTTATCACCGCCACCTTGCTGGCTTTCAGCTATTGGGCCAAGCCCCGCCAGCGCGAGAATATCTCTCCCCTGCATGCCTTCATCATTGGTATCGCCCAGGCTATAGCTGTGCTCCCGGGGCTGTCCCGCTCTGGAAGCACTATCGCTACGGGTCTTCTGCTTGGTAATAAAAAAGAGAAACTTGCCCAGTTCTCTTTCCTCATGGTCATTCCTCCCATCCTCGGCGAAGCACTTCTCGACACCAAGGATATGATTGAAGTGGGCGTCTCTACCGCCATGGCAGGCCTGCCCACCACATCTCTGATTGTCGGCTTCCTTGCCGCCTTCGTTAGCGGATGCCTTGCTTGCAAATGGATGATCAACATCGTAAAACGTGGCAATTTAATCTGGTTCGCACTCTATTGCGCAGTCGTCGGCGTGTTGGCAATCGTGGTCCCCATGTTTTCTTAATCCGATCTAATTATCACATTATAAGGTGAAAAGTGAGGTGCACCGCGACACTCCTTTTCACCTTTAGTTTTTCCTTACATGACAGAAGAACAGTTACTCGCAGGAACCGTCCTGCCCATCGACAAGCCCTATCAGTGGACCAGCTTTCAGGCTGTGAATAAAATCAAGGCGGCCATCCGCCGAACTTACGGTCTGAAGAAATTCAAGATTGGTCATGCCGGCACCCTCGACCCTCTGGCCACGGGGCTCTTGCTCGTGTGTGTGGGTAAGGCAACCAAGCGCATCGACGAACTCCAAAGCGGTGAGAAAGTCTACACCGGCACCATGGTTCTCGGTGCCACCACACCGTGCTACGATTTGGAGCGCGCTATCGACCACTTCTATCCTTACGAGCATATCACCCGCGAACTGATTGACAATACAATCGGCCAGTTTTTGGGCGAAGTGGAGCAGGTACCGCCCATCTTTAGTGCTGTGAAAATCAATGGACAGCGGGCCTATAACTATGCCAGACAGACTGCCGAGGGCGAAGAAGCACCAACTCCTACGGCCAAGATTGTGAAAATCGAAGAATTCGAGATTACTGCCTTCCGTCCCGGCACCGAGCAACCCGCAGAATTCAAGATGTCGGCTCCTGCACTAGACGAAGACTCATCCACTAAGCCCCAGCATCACCTCTACGACAACCCTTTAGGCTCTGTGCCTAGTCACCTTCCCCAGCTCGACTTCCGTATTCGTTGTGGCAAGGGAACCTACATCCGTAGCATCGCACGCGACCTTGGCCTAGCCTTGGAGAGCGGCGCGTTCCTATCGGCTCTGCGCCGTGAGCAAGTTGGCGAATATAGTGTAGCACAATCTCTTACCCTTGACCAAATCGACGCATTCTTGAGCCAGGGTTGATTATATGGGTAAAATTTATTTGGGTGTAAAAGTTTGTAGTTTTGGTGGGAGTTTGAAGTATTGGTGGAAACCGGATATCGGGTACCCACTTCTACCTCTCAACTCTTACCTCTTAATTCCCATTAATAATCTCGTCTAGCTCCAGCCAGCGCAACTCCTTCTCGTCCAGTGCTGCGATAATTTCGCCTATCTTGGTAGACGCTGTCGTCAGCTTATCCACATCAGTCTCCTCGCCGCTGCTCAGCAGATGCTCCAGCTGGGTCTTCTCGGCCGTAAGTGCCTCAATCTCTGTTGTCAGCGTTTCATATTCCTTCTGCTGCTTATAGGTGGCCTTGGGCTTATCTGAGCGGGTGCGCTCATATTTGGGCTTCTCGTCGCGGCGCTGCAGCGATTCCGAACGCTGTTTGGCGGTCTTCTCGGCCAGATACTGCGTATAGTTCGAATGATAGTCGCGAATCTTCCCATCGCCCTCAAACACAAAGATATGGTCCACAATATGGTCCATAAAGCTACGGTCGTGGCTCACAATCACCAGACAGCCCTTATAGTCCTTCAAGAACTGCTCAAGAATCTCCAACGTGTAGATATCCAAGTCGTTAGTCGGCTCGTCTAGAATCAGGAAGTTGGGGTTGGCAATCAGCACCATCAACAGATATAGTCGGCGTTTCTCCCCACCGCTCAGGTTGCCGAAATAGTTGTATTGCGTCATGTCCTCAAAGCCGAAATAGCTCAAGAACTGGTGTGCCGACATCTCCTTGCCGTTATCCAGGTCGATGCGCTCGGCCACCTCTTTCACAATATCAATCACACGCATATCCTCGCGTGCCGTCATGCCTCCCTGGGTGTAGAAGCCGAACTGAATAGTCTGTCCTACAACAATATGGCCCGTGTCGGGGCGCATCTTCTCGGTGATCAGATTCAGGAAGGTCGATTTGCCTACGCCGTTAGGTCCCACGATGCCGATTTTCTCGCCCTTCTTAAACACATAGCTGAAATCGTCCACCATCGTGCGGCCGTCGAAACCCTTAGTCACATTGTACATCTCCAAGATTTTGCCGCCTATGCGCTCGGTCTTTACCGTCAGCTGCGGGCGGGTCTCGTCGAAACGGGTGTGCGCCTTGGCCTCCAGCTCATAGAAAGCGTCAATTCTGGCCTGCGCCTTGGTGCCGCGGGCCTGGGGCATCCGCCGCATCCAGTCCAACTCGGTGCGATACAGGCTCTTGGCCTTCTCCACCTCTACGCGCTCGTTGTACTGCCGCTCGGCCTTCTTGCGCAGATAATAGTCGTAGTTGCCGCGGTAATGATAGAGGCGGCTGTTGTCAATCTCGTAAATATCCTGGCACACATGGTCCAAGAAATAGCGGTCGTGCGTCACCATCAAGATGGCCAGGCGCTGACGCGAAAGAAACTCCTCCAGCCATTCAATCATCTGCACATCCAGATGGTTGGTCGGCTCGTCAAGTAGCAGCAGATTGGTGTCGTCAATCAGTATGCGGCTCAGAGCCACCTTCTTCTGCTCGCCGCCCGAAAGCAGCTGCATCTGCTGGTCCATCTTGTCGTCCAACTTCAGGCGCGAGAGAATCTCCTCAATCCGCTGCTCAAAAGCCCAGGGATCCTCGTGGTCGGGGCGTTGGGCCGAATAAACAAAACTGCGCACCGTCTGCTGCGGCAGCAAGTCGGGTTGCTGCGGCAGATAGGCCATGCGGACATCGCCGCGGAAAGTTACCTTGCCCGAGTCCTGCAACGTCTTGCCGGTCAGAATGTTCAGTAGTGTCGATTTGCCGTAGCCGTTGCGGGCAATCAGGGCGGTTTTCTGTCCGGCATTGATGCCGAACGAAATATCGTCGAAGAGTAGCTTGTCGCCAAAAGATTTGGTCAGATTCTCAACCGTAAGAAGTGCGTCGGACATGGTATGTATTTTAGATTTAAGATTTTAGATTGTAGAGTTTCGGGTGCGGGGAGATTGATCGTAGACTTCAACTCTGTACACGGAATTCTACATAATACACTTATATTTTTAATTTTAGATTTAAGATTGTAGAGTATGAGGGAGTTTAGATTGTAGAATGTAGATTGTAGAGTGGGCTGTCGCGCCACGTTGTAGGCTTCAACTCCGTACTCGGAACACTACCCTCTACAATTTACATTTTACAATTAATAGCCATATTTCGTCTGCCAATGAGCCTTCAGCTGGCGTCGTGTTTCTTCCTCGCGCGGATTCTGGCCGGGCTCGTAGAACTTCACGCCCCGCAGCGCGTCGGGCAGAAACTCTTGGTCCACAAAATTGCCCTGATAGTCGTGGGCATACTTGTAGCCGTCGCCGTAGCCCATCTGCTTCATCAGCTTGGTGGGGGCGTTGCGTATGTGCATCGGCACCGGCAGGTCGCCCGTGCGGCGCACCAGCTCCAGGGCATTATTGATGGCCATATAGGTGCTGTTGCTCTTCACCGAGGTGGCCAGATACACGCAGCACTGCGACAGCGTGATCCTGCATTCCGGATAACCGATTTTTTTCACCGTGTCGAAACAAGCGTTGGCCAGCAACAAAGCGTTGGGGTTGGCGTTTCCCACATCCTCCGAGGCAAAAATCAGCATCCTTCGTGCGATAAACACCGGGTCCTCTCCGCCCTCGATCATACGTGCCAGCCAGTACACGGCCGCATTGGGGTCGGAACCACGCATCGACTTGATGAAGGCCGAGATAATGTCGTAGTGCATCTCGCCCTGCTTGTCGTAGTAAGCCAGGTTCTGCTGAATCACCTGCGTGGTGTGGGCGTTGTCCACCACCACGGGGCCTGCCGCACTGTTGTTCACAACCAGTTCGATGGCGTTGAGCAGCTTGCGTGCATCGCCGCCCGAGATGCGGAACAGGGCGTCCACCTCCTTGAAAGTCACCTCGCGGCCCTGCTGGGCGTAATGCTCCTGGGCGCGTTGCACCAGCTGGCGCATTTCAGCCTCGCCGAACTCCTTCAGCACATATACCTGGCAGCGCGAGAGCAAAGCCGAGATTACCTCGAACGAGGGGTTCTCTGTCGTGGCACCGATGAGTGTCACGATGCCGCGCTCCACGGCCCCCAGCAGCGAGTCCTGCTGCGACTTCGAGAAGCGGTGAATCTCATCGATAAATAGGATGGCGCCCTCCTCGTCTTTGGCTCGCTCAATCACCTCGCGCACCTCCTTCACACCGCTGCTGATAGCGCTCAGCGTGTGGAACGGGCGGTTGAGGGTCTGGCTTATCACCATGGCCAGGGTGGTCTTTCCGATGCCGGGAGCGCCCCAGAAAATCATCGACGGGATGCGGCCCGACTCAATCAGAGTGCGCAGCACTGCGCCTTCGCCAACCAAGTGTTGCTGGCCTATATAGTTGTCCAAAGAGGTTGGACGGAGTATTTCGGCTAAAGGAATCATTCAACTATTGTGATTTATGAGTCATGAATTATGATTTATGAGAGGCTGCCGCACAACAGCTTCCGCCCCACACATAATTCGTCATTCAGAACTCATTCTACATTCTATTATTAATTTCTTTTTAAACAACTGAAACAAAGGAAATAAGCACACCACGCACCTGCGCATACATAGCGCAAAAGCCGCCAAAACGCACTTCATTTCCGACTGCAAAGATACGATTTTTTCTTGGATTAGGCAAAAAATAGTGAACGGCGAGCAGCGAAATGGATGATAGCGACCTCGAAAAATGGGTAATCTCAGTTCCGCAAGCAACATTTCGAGCAGAAAGTCCTTCTGTCAGAGCAGATAGAAAAGCATCTTTGTGCGACCTTTAGGCAGCATCAGATTGTTTTTTTCGGTTGAAACAAAAATTATTCCCGCTTCTATCAGTGGGTCTTGCGTGGGTCTTCAGCGGGACTAGAGTGGGAGAGAGGAGAGCCCATATTTGCCCTCGGAAATCGCTTTCTCGCCGCCCAGCCCTCCTTCGCTGTTCCTTCGCTCATCCTTCGCTCGAGCCCTACCTTTCAGGGCGGTGAAAATAGTGAAACCGCAGTTCGGGCGGTGCGTTTGCCGGCAGAATACAGCCAAACATGAAAAAAAATCCATTATGTCAAAAAAAATTCGTATCTTTGCATTTTGAAACAGCGGCACCCGACTCTATCGCTGGCAGGCGTCCTCCGGGGCTTCTGCGAGAGGAAAGTCCGGGCAACTCGAGCCACCATACTTCCTAACGGGAAGGCGTCGGGAGGGAAAGAATCCCGATGACAGCGAGTGCCACAGAAAGACAAACCGCCTTAGGGTAAGGGTGCAAGCGCGAGGTAAGAGCTCACGACGGCAGGCAGCGATGCCCGCTGATGGTAAACCTTATGGGTTGAAAGACCAAATATACCGGCAGTTAAGGGCTGGCTCGCCCGTTGCCGGGGGGTAGGTTGATTGAGGCCGGCGGCGACGCCGGCACTAGATTGATGATAGAGGCTGCCGCCCGCGGCAGAACAGAACCCGGCTTATGACGCTGCCGTTGTTTCATTTTTTTTGTTTATTGTATCATATTAATATGTAGCGCAATGAAACGTATAGTCCTACTGGCCATCCTGGCAGCCGTCTTTGCCTCCTCGTGCTACAACGAGGGCAGGCTGGTGAATAATCCCGCCCCGCTCATGCAGTATCAGTACAAGCCCACCCAGGCCTCGCTCCTTTCGGTGGCCAAGGCCTATGCCGAGGCTATCAATCAGAACCTGGCCGACAAGGTGCTGCATCCCGGCCAGTATGCCGACTACGGCGTGGCCTTGGCCCAACTGGGCTGCCGCGAGCAGGCCAACGTGATGTTCAACAATGAAAAGACTTTCTTCCCCAATAGCGCCAAGTATGTCGACTTCCTGAAACAGCGCCTTACGCCTTTCTATGCCAACGAAAGCCGTTGCGACACCTCGAAGATTGACCTGAAGACTTTGGACACTATCACTATAGTCCTTACCCCCGAGGAGGTGGCCCTGCAGCAGCAGATTGAGAGCGATCCCGAGTATCAGCGCCTGCAGAAGCAGTTGCAGAAAGAGGAGAAGGAGCAGCGGGCCAAGGACTTGAAGAAGGCCAAGGAACTGAAGGCCAAGCAACAGGCTGCCGACCGCAAGGCCCAGGCCAAGGAGAAGGAGCGCCTGCAGAAGGAGAAGGCCGCCGCCAGAAAGCAGGCCGAGAAAGAGAAGGCTGCAGCCAAGAAGCAGGCCGAGAAGGAGCGGGCCGCCGCAAAGAAGGAGGCCGAGAAGGCAGCCAAATCACAGAACAAATAACCCTCAAGCATCATCCGCATGAATCGCACACGCATCATCATAATCCTAGCCACGCTGCTCTTGGCCGCCGCCTGCAAGAGTGAGCAGAAAGTGACTACCTTCGAGACTCTCTACAAGGAGCAACCTCTTACAATTTTGGTGGCCCCGGTGCAGGACAATTCCAAGCGCCCTCCGGTGAAGACCACTCAGGACCAGGTGCTGAACGACGAGCTGACGCAGGCTGCCTATTTCTTGCGCAACTCTTGTCAGGAGCCCTTGGTGAATATAGGCTATTATCCTGTGCCCGCGCTGGCTTCCGACCTCATCCTGCAGCAGTTCGGCAAGGACTACAAGCAGCTGATGCTTGGCGACCTGAAGGAGTTGAACACGAAGTATGGCATCGATGCGGTGCTGTTGATTGCCGTGCACAAATGGCAGGAACCTGAGGTGAACGAGATTGTTGTGTTTCTGGAATATACGCTCCGCTCCACCAAGACCGGGCTCGAGCTGATGCACACCTGGGTGCGCAGCCGCAAGATGCAGCCCGTGGACGTGAAGGGCGAGCCCCTAGAGCTGGCCGCCGACCTGCAGTTTCTGAAGACTACCGACCTCAACAAGCGGCTGGCCCACCGCTGTATACTGATGGCCAGCACTAGCGACTTTGTCTTGCGCAATATCCCCACGAGTGTGAGTCGCTGGCAGTTCCAGAAAGACAAATTCGTTCCCGCCTATCCCTCGTTCTATGGGTTCACGATGAATCCCGACGGCAGTGTGGAACGTTCTGAGTATAACGAAGATGCTTTTGGCAATGAGTGTTTCACAGATTGAACTTTCGCTGACCCCGGCACTCTATCCGTATAGAACTATCCGCACGGATCATACGGCCGTGGCCGTGGATGTTCTGCGGGCCACGACAGCCGTCTGCGCTGCCTTTATGGCTGGCGCTGAGTCTGTTGTGCCGCTAGACACGCTGGAGGGCTTGGAACCTTATCGCCAGCAGGGGTACTTGCGTGCCGCCGAGCGCGGGGGCAAAAAGGTGGACAACGCCGAGTGCGGCAACTCGCCCACCGAATATCTCACGATGGACCTCCACGGCAAGCACCTGGCCTATAGTACGACTAACGGCACGGTGTGCATACTCAGGGCCGCCGACGCCGACCGCACGCTGGTGGGGGCCTTCGCCAATATTTCCGCCCTGACGGAGCGTCTCTTGCAGTCGCCGCAGGACTTGGTGGTCTTGTGCAGTGGCTGGAAGAATGATTTTAGTGTGGAGGACACCCTCTTTGCCGGAGCCCTCTGCTCAAGGCTGCTGGCGAGCGGACTTTACGAGAGCCGTAACGATGCGGTACTCATGGCCGTAGACTTGTGGAATATGTGCCAGGGCGACCCTTACGGCTATGCGATGAAACACGCCAGTCATGTGCAAAGGTTGCTGGCTTTCGGCCCGCAGGCAGCCCGCGACATTGAGTTCGCCTTTCGCCTCGACACTTGCCCCATAGTGCCGGAGCTGGAAGGAAAAGAATTAAGAGTTAGGAATTAGAAATTAAGAGTTAAGATGGATGATATCCCGACTTCAAAACTTAACCCTCCAACTCCAAAACTTCATCAACTTAAAACGCCATTTTCTCCTATGTCCAAAATCGTCAGTTTCGCGCTCGTCCTACTATTAGCCCTTCCTAGTTGGGGGCAGAACTCTGATACCCTCAAGTGCGGGTATGATCATTCGTTTGCTAATACACAAGTGATTGCGCCGGCGACGTTGTTCTACACCGGTGCAACCATCGCGCTGACCCCCAGATATCACCAGAGTATAGACTATGCCGTTCGCGACTGGTTCCAGCAAGACGGCCATGCGAGAATGCGCTACGACGACGGTATACAGTTCCTGCCGATAGTCTCTGTTTTCGCCCTCAAAGCCTGCGGCGTGAAGAGCCAGCACGACTGGCCCTCGGTGACCTCCTTGAGCCTGGGCTCCAGTGTGATTCTTGCAGCCTTGACTATCAGCACCAAGAACATCATCCAGCAGCAGCGCCCTTATGGAGCGGTGTATACCAGCTTCCCCTCGGGTCATACCGGCACGGCATTCATGGGAGCCGAAATCCTGCGCCGCGAATACGGCAAGGAGTATCCCGGCATTGCTGTTGCGGGCTATGCGGTGGCAACCAGCGTAGGCATCATGCGCATGTACAACAACCGCCATTGGGCCAGCGATGTGCTGGCGGGAGCCGGTGTGGGCATCCTCAGCGCGAGCATCATGTATTGGCTGGCTCCGTATCTCACATTCTAACAGCACGGTATGAAAATTATAGCACATATTGAGACATGTTTTGCCACTAAGTTCGGTGTACCCAGGCAGGCCGGCATTGTGGACACACCCGGCCGCATTATCTTCGAGCCCGAATACCGGGTGGCTGAGGCCATCCGTGGACTGGAAGGATTTGATTATATCTGGCTTATATGGCAGTTCAGCCAGGCAGTGCGCGAGGACTGGTCGCCGACTGTGCGCCCACCGCGTCTGGGAGGCAATGAGCGCATGGGCGTCTTCGCCACCCGCAGCCCCTATCGTCCTAATGCTGTGGGACTGTCGTCGGTCAAGATTGTGCGAATTGATTATGACAAGGAGCTCGGCCCGGTGATCTATATTGCCGGCGCCGACTTGATGGATGGAACGCCGATCTACGATATCAAGCCTTATCTGCCCTACACCGACAGCCATCCGGATGCCCGCAGCGGTTTCGCCACCCGCCCGGCCGAGCAGTTGCTGGAAGTCAGGTGCGAGCCTGGGTTGCTTGAAAAGTTGCCGGAACCGCTGAGGCAGTCGCTGTTGGACGTGCTGGCCCACGACCCCCGGCCGCAGTATCATCACCAGCCCGACAGGGTCTATGGGATGGCTTTCGCCAATCATGAGGTTAAGTTTCAAGTAGATGCAGATAAGCTCACCGTGGTGGATATCCTTTGATGCGTTTCTTGCCGGCAGAATTTCCCTCGGGATTTGTCTTGGTTCTAATGTGCCGATAGGCAAAAAAGATTTGGTGCTAGTCGAATAATTGGCTGGGTTTTCATTTTTTTTTCGAGACCAATTTTAGTTGTTTCGCTGCCTGCTGCCACACCCTAACCCCGTGCTTCTCCCGTTCCTTATCCTATATTTATACTATAGTTATTCTATATTTATCCTATATATAATAGAATAACTATAGGATAACTATAGTATAAATAAGGTAAAACTAGCGAAAGTAGGGCGATGCTAGGGGGGGTAGGGCAGGAGTCGATTGAAGCTGTTTTTATTTAGAAAGGATTTGTTCGAGAGACTTAGTCGCTTAGGGTTTGTATGCGAATTATCTTGACAATCAAGTGTTTAATAGAATGCTCGGCCCTAAAACAAAGTGGGGTCAAAGATTTTTGATTGTAGAGTTTCAGGTGCGGGGTGTGGAATACAATGTGGCGCGCGAGCACACTCTACATTTTGACTTCTGCTTTTATGCAGATTGTCAAAAAGAAAAGAGTGAAGGGAGGCCTTCACTCTTTATATTTTGGTTTGTCGGATAGCTTAGAGGATGAGCATGGCGTCGCCGTAGGTGGAGAATTTGTATTTCTCGTGGATGGCAACATCATAAGCGTGGCTGATGAGGGCCTCACCGCCGAAAGCGCATGCCATGATGTACTGCGAAGAACGGGGGTGGTGGAAGTTGGTCACCATCATGTCGGCAATGCTGAATTGGTAGGGGGGATAGATGAACTTGTTGGTCCAGCCGTCGTAGGCGCTGATCTTGCCGGGAATGGTGACGGCGCTTTCGATGGCGCGCATGGTGGTGGTGCCGACGACGCAGATTTTATGGCCTTCGGACTTGGCTTGCATGACCTGGTCGCAGAGCTCCTGCGATATGTGCATCTCCTCAGCGTCCATGCGGTGTTTGGAGAGGTCTTCCACTTCGATGTCCTTAAAGTTGCCCATGCCGCAGTGCAGGGTGAGTTCAAGCCATTTCACATCCTTGATTTCGAAACGTTTGAGCAGTTCGCGGCTGAAATGCAGTCCGGCGATGGGTGCGGCCACGGCGCCTTCGTTCTTGGCATAGATGGTCTGATAGCGCTCGGCATCGTAGTTCTCGATATTGCGGACTGCGCGGAGCTCTTCAGGGATGGGGGTGTGGCCGAGGTTGCGGATGTGCTTGACGAATTCTTCGTGGGTGCCGTCAAAGAGGAATCTCACGGTGCGGCCGCGGGAAGTGGTGTTGTCAATAACTTCAGCCACCAACGATTCGTTGGCACCAAAATAGAGCTTGTTGCCGATGCGGATCTTGCGGGCAGGGTCGACAATGACGTCCCAGAGGCGCATCTCTCGGTTCAGTTCGCGCTGTAGGAACACTGTGATCTGGGCGCCGGTCTTCTCTTTCTCGCCGTAGAGGAGGGCGGGGAAGACTTTGGTGTTGTTGGCAATGCAGATGTCGCCTTCGTCCACGTATTCAATCATGTCTTTGAACAAGCGGTGCTCAATCTGCAGGGTGTCGCGATGGACCACCATCAGTCGGGCTTCGTCGCGATGTTTGCAAGGCTTTTCGGCAATCAGTTCCTTGGGAAGCTGGAAGTTATAAAAGGACAGTTTCATGCTATTTTATATAAATTTTTTTCACAAAAGTTTGCAAAGATACGAAATTTTTGTCCATTTGTCAAGGAATTTAACATATTTATTATATATTGAATTCCTTATTTGATTGTGTATTATCGTTTTGAAACGATAATTTTTTTTTGTAAATCAGACAATTTAACGTTTGGGTATTGAGCGGCTTTGGTGGTGTCCCGCCTAGGCCTACAGGCTACGCAGCCACTGTATTTCGTGGGCCCAGCTAGAGGGGTCGGGGGTCTCTAGGATGAGGGGCATGTTGTCAAACCGGGAATCGTGCATGAGTCGGCGGAAGAAGTCTGGACCGATGAAACCGTTGCCGAGTGTTTCGTGGCGGTCCACGCGTGAGCCGCAGGGTTTCTTGCAGTCGTTGAGGTGAATGGCGCGGAGGTATTGAAAGCCAATTTCTTGCTCAAATTCGTCCAGGGTGAACTGATAGCCCATCTCGTTGCTGAGGTCGTAGCCGGCGGCGAAAGTGTGGCAGGTGTCGATGCAGACGCCCACGCGGCTTTTGTCGTTGATGCCGCTGATGATGCGGGCAATCTGGCTGAAGCGGTAACCGAGGTTGGTGCCTTGGCCGGCAGTGTTCTCAATGACGGCGGTGACACCCTGGGTTTTGTCCAAGGCAAGGTTGATTTCTTGTGCTATCTGGTCGAGGCATTCTTCCTCGCTGATGAGTTTGAGGTGGCTGCCGGGGTGGAAGTTGATCATCGTGAGTCCGAGTTGCTGGCAGCGAGTCATCTCATCGAGAAAGGCATTGTGCGACTTGATGAGGTTCTCTTCGTTTGGGCTGCCTAGGTTGATAAGGTAGCTGTCGTGGGGCAGCACATAGGCTGGGGCGAAACCGCGGTCGGATAGGAGTTGTTGGAAGGTGTGAATCTCATCGACGGTAAGGGGTTTGCTGGTCCAAGTCTTTTGGTTGCGAGTAAAGAGAGCGAAGGCATTGGCCCCGATAGCCTCTGCGTTGAGGACTGCGTTGCCAATGCCTCCACTAGCACTTACATGTGCTCCGATATATTTCATGAATTAAAGATTGTCGTTGTCGGTTTCGTCTTGTGCTGGAATGACCTCTTTGGGATTGTTTCCCCATTCGTTGGCTCCTGGTTTAGAGTCGGTTGCCATCCATACGATATAGATGATGCCCAGAGCTAATGTGGCCAAGGAAATGAGAATGCCCAGAGGTGTGGTAACATCCCAGATGGCTCCAAGGAATCCGAGAATGAAACTGATAATGTAATAGATTATCAGCCATGTTCCTGAGCGGCCAATGTCGTGGAGTCGGCGAACGGTGACTGCAAGCGTGGGTACGAGTACGGCTAGGCCATATATCATAAGGAGAATGTAGAAAGGACTGGTGAAAAGTTTTAGCATCAAAGCCATGGGGTCGTCCATGTCGGGATCCTGAATGGCAAGAGAGATGAGCTGGGACATGAATCCAATGCACAGTACTAGCGCAATGATTGCGTTGAAAAGGGCGAAGAACCAAAATTCTTTTCGGCGGGCTCGACCACTGAAGTCTGCATAATGCTTGAAACAATATATAAAGTACTTCATATTAAATAGGATTTAGATGGTTGGTGAAAAATCTTATTGGATGGGTGTGTTCTAGGTTCGGCCTAGTTGGTTTGATTTTCTATGGGTTGTGGTTCTTGGCTGGAATTGCCCATGCCTTTGGGGTTGAGGCCATATTTGTTGGGGCCACTCTCCGAGTCTTTAGAAAGCCAAACTATTCCAAGAAGGAATATGGCGATTTGCAAGATGAATTTGATGATGTTCCAAAAAGGGATTACGAAGGAGAGCATCAGGGTGTTGTTGTATTTTACATGGGTGAAAATGATGCAGAGCAACATCCATTTGCCCGACTTGCCGATATCGTGGAGTCGGCGAGTGCCTACTGCCAATAATGGTATTATGCAGGCTAAGAAGTAAATGAATAGTATAAAAAAGAATGGATTGAAAAAGACACGGCTGGGAATGTTGGCTGGAAATGTGGGGCTTCCAATGGCCATCCAGATAACCCACAAGCAGCCTAAAATTAGTGTGATGAGTACATTGAATAATACGAAGAACCAAAATTCTTTTCGGCGGGCGCGTCCGCTGAAGTCTGCATAATGCTTGAAGCAATATATAAAGTATTTCATAATTTGATAGTGTTTTTTTGGGGGGGATAAAAAGAAACGTGTATTGATTGTGGTTGAAAAAAAAGAGTGACCAGCCGTTGACGAAAGGTTGGTCACTCTTTGCTGAGAGGGTATGTTATTTTATCAGGAAGTTGATGTCGTCTTCGAGGGCGTATTCCTTGGTGTTGGCCAGGGTCTTGTGGAAGACTTTCATCTTATTGGGCTTGCCGATGAGGCGCAGCTTGCCGTTCTCAAGGCTGAGGGCGGTGGCTTCGCGGATGGCGGCAACCACGGCGGTGGGGTTGACCATGATGTACTCCTTCAGGCGGTCGTCGCGGGTTTCGCCACCATGCTTGGTATCGAAGAAATCGGTGTAGTGGGGGTTGATCTGGAAAGGTACGAGTCCCATGCACTCAAAGCTGAGGGGTTCAACAATGGGCATATCGTTGGTAGTGCAGAGGGTAGGACCGGCCACATTGCTGCCTGCGCTCCATCCCATATAGGGCATACCGGCCTTTGCACGGCGGCTGATGGCCTGCATGACACCGAGACGCTGCATCTCGCGAACCAGGTGGAAGGTGTTGCCACCACCAACGGCTACGCATTCAGCCTCGTAGACTGCTTTCACGGGGTCGGCAGCATGATGGATGCTGGTCAGCTTCACACCAAATTCGGCATAAACAGCTTTTACTTTTGCCTCATAGGCATTGTAGCTGGCTTTCAGTCCGCCCTCGGCGAGGCTTACGCCTGCATAAGGAACGAAAAGCACTTTTTTTACATTGTGGCGTTTGCAGAAGTCTGCCACCATATCTTTGCACCATCCGAGGTAGGCTTCGCCGCGCATGGTAGAGTTGCTGATGAGGAGAAGGTTTCTTTTCATAACTATTTTGTGTTAAGTGTTAATCAAATATTAGAGGTCGAGCTGTGCGTAAGTTGCATTTCTCTCGATGAACTCGCGGCGGGGAGGAACATCGTCGCCCATGAGCATGCTGAAGGTGCGGTCGGCGCTGGCGGCATTCTCGATGGTCACCTGGCGGAGCTGGCGGTTGTTGGGATCCATGGTGGTCTCCCACAGCTGCTCGGGGTTCATCTCACCAAGACCTTTGTAGCGCTGGATGTGGACGCCCTTGTCGCCAACGGCCTCCATGGCTTGCTCGCGCTCTTCTTCGGTCCAGCAGTAGAAGCTCTTGTTGCCTTTCTTCACGAGGTAGAGTGGGGGAGTGGCCAGATAGACATAGCCATTCTCAATCAGCTCGGGCATATAGCGGAAGAAGAAGGTGAGCATGAGAGTGTCGATGTGAGCGCCATCGACATCGGCATCGGTCATGATGATGACCTTGTGATAGCGGAGCTTCTCCAGGTTCAGAGCCTGACTGTCTTCCGGTGTTCCGATGCTGACACCGAGGGCGGTATAGATGTTCTTGATTTCTTCGCTTTCGAAAGCACGGTGGCGCATGGCCTTCTCCACATTGAGGATTTTACCGCGCAAGGGGAGAATGGCTTGGAATGCACGATTACGGCCCTGTTTTGCAGATCCGCCTGCGGAGTCACCCTCGACGAAATAGCTCTCGCACACGCTGGGGTCGCTATCTTGGCAGTCGGCCAGTTTGCCGGGCCGGCCACCCGTGCTGTGCACACTGCTGCGCTGCACCATCTCGCGGGCTTTGCGAGCGGCCTGGCGTGCGCGTGCTGCCAGGATTACTTTCTCCACAATAGTGCGTGCTTCATTGGGATGCTCTTCAAGATAGTTTTCCAGCATCTCGCTGACTGCGCTGTCAACTGCACCGCGTACTTCGTTGTTGCCAAGTTTGGTCTTGGTCTGGCCCTCAAACTGAGGCTCTGCAACTTTGACGCTGATGATGGCGGTAAGGCCCTCGCGGAAGTCGTCGCCGGCGATGTCCACCTTGGCTTTGGCCAGCAAACCGCTCTTGTCGGCATAGGATTTCAGCGTGCGGGTGAGGCCGCTGCGGAAGCCGGCCAGGTGAGTGCCGCCTTCGTGGGTGTTGATATTATTAACGTAGGAGTGGAGGTTCTCGTTGTAGGTGCTGTTGTACTGCATGGCAATCTCGATGGGGATGCCGTTGCGTTCGCCTTCGATATAGATGGCCTCGGGCATGAGTTTCTCGCGAGTCTCGTCAAGGTAGGCGATAAAATCGCGCAGACCATTCTGGCTGAAGAAATGGTTGCTCACGGGTTTGCCCTGCTCATCCAGATTGCGCTTGTCCTCAATGGTGATGTCGATGCCCTTGTTGAGGTAGGCCAATTCGCGCATGCGGTCCAAGAGGGTGTTGTAGTCGTAGACGGTGGTGGTGAAGATAGTTCCATCGGGGTGGAAGGTGATTGCGGTGCCGCGTTTCTCGGTGGTGCCGATTTCCTTCACAGCATAGAGGGGCTTGCCCTTGGCATATTCCTGCTGGTAGGCCTTGCCGTCGCGGTAGACATTCACAATCATGTGGTCGCTCAATGCGTTCACGCAGGAAACGCCGACGCCGTGCAGACCACCAGAAACCTTATAGCTGCCCTTGTCGAACTTACCGCCTGCGTGTAGCACGGTCATGACCACCTCAAGTGCCGAGCGGTGCTCTTTCTCGTGCATATCCACAGGAATACCGCGGCCATTGTCCTCTACGGTGATGGAATTGTCCTCATTGATGCTCACATAAATCTTGTTGCAATAGCCGGCCAGGGCTTCGTCGATGGAGTTGTCGACTACCTCGTACACCAGGTGGTGCAGACCGCGGAAGTTCACGTCGCCGATGTACATTGCGGGGCGTACGCGCTCTGCTTCCTGGCCTTCCAACACGGTGATGTTGCTGGCTCTATAGTTGGTCGGAGTCTTTTGTTCTTCGCTCATATATATTGTATTTTTTATTTCAAAATTTGTTCCAAAAAAGATTTGCAAAGATACGAAAAAAAAATCATTTATTAATATTTGTTTCAAATATTTTTTTATAATTATTTAATTCAAGATTCGGCCGATAGCAACAAAGAGTGCCCCTTTGCAAGGAGCACTCGTGGCAAAGTAGTAGCTATAAAGTTGATTTACAATACGTCGTGGTCGTAGGCATTTTCGCCAAGGATGGCGGCGTCGATGCCTTCGATTTCTTCCTTCTGGCTAACTTTCACCGGCGTGATTTTGTTGATAATCCAGAGGATTGCGTAGGTAAAAACAAAGCCGTAAACTGCGGTGAGCACGGTGGCAACAATCTGTTTCCAGAAGAATGCGCTCTCGCCAGTGATGAGGCCGTTGGCACCGTTGGCGTTGACCGCGGTGGTGGCAAAGACACCCAGCAGAATGGTGCCCACGAAGCCGCCAACACCATGTACACCCCACACATCCATGGCGTCATCCCAGCTCTGTTTGTTCTTCCATTCCACAGCCACATAGCAGCATGCCGAGGCCAGGATGCCAATGATGGACGATGTCCACAGTGGCACAAATCCTGCGGCAGGTGTGATGGTGGCCAGGCCGGCAATAGAACCGGTAAGGACACCCACTAACTTGGGCTTGCGACTGCGGCACCATTCAATTGCCAGCCAGGTCACTAAGGCAAAAGATGCTGCGATATCGGTGTTCAAAAAGGCCAAGGTGGTGACGCCGTCAACGCCGAGTTCGCTACCGGCATTGAAACCGTACCAGCCAAACCACAGCAGACCGGTGCCGATGGCCACCAGGGGAATGCTGTTGGGAGTAGAGTTCTTATCGACACGGGCACCAACAAAGAATACCGATGCCAGTGCTGCAAAACCAGCCAGGATGTGCACTGCGATACCGCCGGCAAAGTCAAGAACACCCCATTCGCCCAAGATGCCGCCGCCCCATACCATGTGGCAGAAAGGATAGTAGCAGAGGAATTGCCATGCGGTGAGGAAAATCAGGTATGACTTGAAATTGATGCGGTTGACAAATGCGCCGGTAATCAGTGCTGGCGTGAGGATGGAGAACATCATCTGGAAGGAGATGAACACATATTCAGGAATATTGCCGTTGGCGCTGGGGTGCAGTGTCTCGGGGGTGATGCCTGCCAAGAAGCAGTGCTGCAGATTGCCCAAGATTCCGCCCCAGTCGGTACCCTCGGCATAGGAACCAGAGAAGCAGAGCGAATAGCCGCAGACGAACCAGAGCAAGGTGCTCCAGCCCAGCGACACAAAACTCTGAATCATGATTCCAAGGATGTTTCTTTTAGATGCCAGGCCACCATAGAAATAGGCCAGGGCAGGAGTCATCAGCATCACCAAACTGGCGGCAATGACCATAAACGCGGTGTCGGTTATACTAATCATAAATGTAAGTGTTTAAGTTTTCTTTTGTGAATTATTCAAAGGGAAAATGGGACGCTAGAAATCAATGTGCGCACCACAAACAAGATACATCTTGTTGTCGGTGGGGTTGGCTATCACTTGCGCATACACGGGCATCGAGAAGGTGGGTGTCAGGTTCAGTGTGCGGGTGGCCATCACGCTGATATTCACCACATCGAAACCGTCATTGCCATAGAAACTATAGCCAGCCTTGCCATTTAGTGCGCAGCCGAGGGCAAAATTAAAGTCGGTAGCAATCTTCTCGCATTCCCACTCATAGCCTAGTTCGGCATAAGTGGAGTAGACTAGTTTGCCGCTCATGGTTAGAGCGTCAGCACCATAGAAGTTGGTAAAGACTGATGCCGAGAGGTGGGTGTTGGGCACATCAAATAATAAGCCAGCCTCCAGCAGATGTCCTGTGGTGCTCTGCTTATAGTCAAAATAGCGGTGGAAACTGGTGTAGTTGGGGAAAGCATAGTCGGTCACCTGCACGCGAATCATATCGTCAAGCATAGTGTAGCTCAGCGTCCAATCCAGCTCCTGGTACTCGGTGCTGTTCAAACTGTAAGAACCCCATAGGTCCAGTGCAAGCCCCTTCCAGCCGATGGTGGCTGCGGGTTGCAGGCAGGGTGCATTGCCGCCAACTGCTTGGCCGCGCCAAACGTATCTACTTTGTATGTCGGCCGACATACCGAAATTTACCTGGGCCATGACCTTGCTGCCCATCATCAAAACTACAAAAAGTAGTAAGTAAGTAGTGTTTTTTCTCATGTTGTGATGTGTGTTTGATTTTCGGTTGCAAAATTAGCAAAAATCTCTAAAGCGTTGGTAATGATTCTACAATAACGAGTAATGATATGAATTATTACTGTAATTATTTGTTTCAACCGATTATTTTTCTTATCTTTGCATTTTAATAACACTCATTATGAAAAGTTCTATACACAAGCTGGTCATTAGTATTTTGGTCATCTTCTCACTTCTTCCTAATAGTGCGATGGCACAGGGCAAGCGCCAGCATGGGGTGGAAGAATTGGAGAAAAAAGCCCACGCACTCTATCAGCAAGGGCGCTACCAAGAAGCCTGCGACATCTACATCCAGACCACTGAGGCTCGCAGTGGCGAGCACGCATCTCGCATTGTAAGGGGACTGACCATATTTCTGCTGGTGGACATCATCGGTGTACTATTTTTCCTCTATGTTGAGAAGCGCAAGGCTTTCGCACTTTTGGTGGAAAAAAACAAAGACTGCGCATCGCGCCCGGTCATCAGCACAACCTCCATCCATTTTGCCGAGGAAGGAGTTGTAGAACCGCATGAAAAACATATTATGGAACAGCTACAAAAACTGTTTGAGAAAGATAAGATTTATCTAGATTCAGAACTCAATATCGACTATCTCTCCTCGCAGATTGGCGTCAACCGCACAGTGCTGTCCAAAGTCATCAACCAGCATGTGGGCTGCACATTCCCCACGCTGCTCAATCATTACCGAGTCAACGAGGCCATCCGCCTCCTTTCCAATCCCGAAACGCAGAACTACAAAATGGAGGCTATCAGCTCAATGTCAGGCTATAACAACCGCCAGGTATTCCACTCCGCCTTCAAAAAAGAAACCGGACTCACGCCCATTGAGTTCAAAAAAGTGCTGCTCTCCAACAATTAATTTTGGCGGCTCATCTCTCCCGGTCCGCATGCCACTCTTCTTGCCAAAATTGCCACATTCGGCCTACTGCTCAGGGTGCCATGTGCGGTGCCCTAAACCATATTTTTTATTTTTTTAATGTATTATTTAAATAATATTCGTATATTTGCATTACATTATGTTCGCAAGAAGAATATTGATATTGTTGACTTTCATGACATTGGGCATCGCTTATGCCCAAGAGTTTCATTGTGCCGTGTCGGTTAATTATCAAAAACTGATGAATACCACCCAGGCCTTTGAGTCGTCCGACAAGTCGGTGTTCGACAATATGAAGCAAGCCCTGGAAGATTTTGTCAACAACCGCCGCTGGACCAATCTGGAGCTCGAACAGCACGAGAAGTTGGACTGCACCATCAACCTGGTCCTCACCGAGCGCACCTCCCAGACCGACTACAAGGGCCAGTTCTCCATCCAGCTGCGCCGCCCCGTCTACAATTCAAGCTACAGCACAGCCATGTTCAACTATGTAGAATCGGCCAGCGACCTGCCTTTTACCTACAACGAGAGCCAGCCCCTTGATTTCGATCCCAATACCTACTACTCCAATCTCTCTTCAGTCGTGGGCTATTACCTCTACATCCTAATGGGCATCTATTTCGATTCCTACGCCCTCAATGGCGGCGAGCCCTTCTACGACATAGCCCGCACCATCTGCCAGACAGCCAGCAATGTGAAGGGATGGGATGGCCAGTCGAGCCAGAAATCGCGCTACTGGTTCATGGAAAACCACACCAATTCGGCCTACGAGGGCATCCATCAAGCCTACTACCTCTACCACCGCATGGGCCTCGACATGATGACCAAGGACCAGCCCCAGGCCCGCGCCAATATCATCTCGGCTCTTGAACAACTCCAGCAGGTGAGCACCGTCAAGCCAAATCTGCTTGCAGTATATCAATTTGTTGATGTAAAGATATCCGAAATCGTCAGCATCTTCACTCCCGCCCCTGCTGAGGAAAAACAGCGCGTCTACGCCCTCATCAAGGCCATCAGCCCCATCAACATCGTGAAACTGAAAGACTTTAACGTGAAATAATAATTAATAGAAATACATAAAACAAATAAAATGACTCAAATTCCTATACAGAAAGAGGTAATCGACAAGGTTGCCGCACAAAACAAAATCGCCAATCCTGGTAAGGCATCCATCCGCGAAATGCGCAAGATGATTCAGGACGTGGAAAAAGAAACCGGTATCCGCTTCGTGAAAATGGAAATGGGCATCCCCGGCCTTCCCGCCCCCGAAATCGGTGTCAATGCTCAGATTGAGGCATTGAAAAATGGCGTTGCTTCCATCTACCCCGAGGTCTATGGCACTGCCGACTTCAAGCAGGAGGCTGCTCGCTTCTGCAAGAATTTCCTCGACATCGACGTCACCCCCGAGTGCTGCGTGCCCACCGTGGGCTCCATGCAGGCCGGCTTCGCAAGCTTCCTCACCCTCACCCGCTACGACAAGAAGAAGACCAAGGTCCTCTTCATCGACCCCGGCTTCCCCGTGCAGAAGCAGCAGTGCCGTGTGCTCGACATCCCCATGAAGACCTTCGACGTCTATGAGTATCGTGGCGACAAACTGCGCGAGAAACTCGAAGAAGAGCTCAAGGATGGCGATGTGGCTTGCCTCATCTACTCCAGCCCCAACAACCCCGCTTGGTTCTGCTTCACCGACTATGAGCTCCGCATCATCGGCGAGATGGCCAACAAGTATGGTGTTGTTGTATTGGAAGATGACGCTTACTTCCTGATGGACTTCCGCAAGGACTACAGCGTCCCCGGCCAGGCTCCCTACCAGCCCACCGTTGCTAAATATACCGACAAGTATGTGCTCATGATCTCCGGCTCTAAGTCCTTCAGCTATGCCGGTGAGCGTATCGCCATGATGGTCTGCAGCCCCGCACTCTTCAACATGGAGTGCCCCGACCTGGCCCGCTACTACAGCCAGACCCAGCTCGGCCGCGCCCTCATCTTCGGCACCCTCTACTGCCTCAGCTCCGGCACCGCACACAGTGTCCAGTACGCAATGGCTGCCATGCTCAAGGGCGCCAACGACGGCACCTTCAACTTTGTTAAGGACATTAAGGAGTACGGCGAGAAGGCCGAAGTCATGAAGAAGATGTTCACCGACAACGGCTTCTACATTGTCTACGATAAGGATATGGGCGAGGACATCAGCGACGGCTTCTACTTCACCTTCTGCTATCCTGGCTACACCGGTCTCGACCTCCTCAACGAGCTTATCCGCTACGGCATCAGCGCCATCTCGCTGGACATCACCGGCAGCCACAAGCAGGGCATCCGTGCCTGCGTAGCCCTCGTGCTCCGCGAGCAGTTCCCCGACCTCAAAGAGCGCCTGGAGAAATTCCACGCCGACCATCCCATCAAATAAGATTCAATATCTGATTGATAATCTCAGCGGCAAGGATCCAACCGGGTCCTTGCCGCTTTCCTTTTTCTCCATCCAAATCCATCTCCTCAAACCGTCCCTTCGACTCCCCCCAAACCCCTTTCACCTCCATAAATCCATCTATTCATGTCAAAACCCCATCCACCAAACAACCCAGTATTCCCCCTCAGAACCGTAGTGGACCCGCTAGTTATACTATATTTATACTATAGTTATACCTTAGTTATTCTATTATATATAGTATAAATATAGAATAAATAAGGTATAAATATAGGATAAGGAACGGGAGAAGGACGGGGTCAGGGCTGGTCTGCTCATGTCATGAGGGCGAAAATAAAAGGGCTCCACCATTGGTGGAGCCCTACTGTATATTGTTGTGGATCAAGAATTTCTTGGATTATTGCTTGATTATTTTGACAGCCTTTTCGCCTTGGCGGAGGTAGTAGACGCCGCCAGGCAGGGCGCTGAGGTGCATGACAATATTGTCCTCAGCAACTTGCTGCTGCATGACGAGTTGTCCGGAGATTGAGTAGAGTTGCACCATTCCGTGGCTGAGTCCATTGATGCGGATGGTGTTGTAGGCGGGATTGGGGTAGACGGTGAGGGTGGGAGAGGCTACGTTGTCGATGCTTACGGGGTAGTTGCTCTCGTAGCAGCCGAGGTCGATGATGCCGTTGCGGCAGCGGAGTGAGCGGTCGAGGTCGCCATCGGTGATGCTCTCGGAGAGGCGGGTGCCGCGGTCGATGCAGATGGAGCTGCGGTCCAGGTGGTAGTCGGCATCCGGGTTGAGGCCGTCAATGCCGCGGGATGTGGGCTGGACGAAGAGGACTTCTGCGTTGGTGCCGGAGAGGCTGATCCAGGTGCTGTCGGCAAAGGCGGTGTCGCTCTCAAAGGCGCAGTAGCGGATGGAGGTGTCCTGCATTTCGGCATTGGTGCGGAATGCGGTGTCGTTATTCCATACTATGTTGTTGACGAATGTGTTGCGGGCATGGTTGAAGACGACGCCGGTGCCGTTGTTGCTGACGATATCGGTGTTAACCACGCGGGCGCTGGAGCCGGTCATGTCGATTACGGCGTTGGCTGAGTTGTTGGCCACCAGGCTCTGGCGCAGGACAGCGTCGTTCATTGAGCAGATGGTTTGGCCGGAGTTGCCGTGGATGCGGGCCATTCTCATTTTGCAGTCGATGAGGCTGACAACGGAGTTGTTGGCGCTCTGACAGTTGCTGATGGTGAGGAAGTTGGCTATGATGGAGCCTCTCAGCTTCACGCAGGGGTTGTCGGTGGTGTTGCCGTTCTGCATCACGATGTCGGTGAACTTCAGGGTGCGGCTGGGGGTACTATTGTTGGCGTTGAGGATGCCGCGGCGGCCCTGGCCGTCGATGATGGTGGGGTGCTGCTCGGGGTTGCGCTGGTTGGAGGCGGTCTCGGTTCCCTCAAAGCCGCCCACGATGTTGGCGCTGGAGCTCAGGGTGTAGGCGTAATCGGCGGTAGTGTCGCCGTAGTAGGTGCCTTCTTTCATCCAGATGTCGCGCTGGGTGATGGCATTCAGTTCGACGGCTGCCTTGATGTTGTTGTTGGCTTGCTGCCAAGAGGTTCCGTCGCCATTGCCGTTGGGCGAAACCAGGAAGCGCTCGGCATAGCCTTCCCAGCCGGAGGGGATGATGTGGGTGACCATCTCGTGGCTGAGGGTGAATCCCTGCATGGTGGTGAGGGTGTAGAAGCCGTCGCCATAGCCACCCCAACCCCAGTTGAAGTGGTATTCGTTGCGATTGTTGTAGCCGTCAAGAACAAAGGCGTGTCCGCCGCTGTTGCTGAAGCCGGCGTATTCGATGGGGCGGCGGTTGTCGATTTCTTCTTTAATCATGGCAATCCACAGCGAGTCGCCGCAGGTGTTGCGCTGGTAGAAGGTGGCTCCGGTGTAGCCGAAATGGAGGAGTGCCTCGACAACTTTGTTGGTGTGGGCGCCGCTGCCTTCAGGATGGTCGGCGTATTCGTAGGTCATGTTCACGGCGATGCCGCAGTGCGAGCAGAGGCGCGACACCATGTCCTGCTCGGCCGCGCTGGAACGCCAGGATATGTGCAGGGGCATGAGGTTGTAGTCGTAGTTGGTGGTGTCGAAATCCACTTCCAGATGGCCGTATGCGGGGTGGTTGTAGCCTTTCTGACCGAAGCCACGGTGGGGATATTCATAGTAGCGGATAATCTGTGCCATGGCGGTGGCCACGCAGCCCACCACTACGTGCGAGCCGTTGTAGATGGGGCAGTAGTTGTTGTAGCCGTAGCCTTGCTCCCAGGTGCTCTGCACCAGGTAGTCGTCGCTCTTGGGCGAGGCGGGAATTTCGAAATGGCTGGTTAGCGCTTCCTGCCACTGCTTGGCGGCATATTCGCTCTGGGGCACATCGGCCAGGATGCCGCTGGCAATGCTCTCGGAGCACATGTCCAGCCATCCCTGCATGTTGGTTGGCAGGCGTTTGCTGTCGTAGATGCCGTTGGCCGAATAGCCGAGGATGGGGGTGCAGCGGTCGTCGGCGCTGACGATGATGAATCCTTTGTTGTTGAAATTGAACACATAATATGTGGCAATTTCTTGGCTGCCCTGCTCGGCTGTGAAGGTCTGGGTGTAGACCAGGCTGATGGGGTCGGAGGACTGGGCAAGGCCTTGCTGCTGGAGGCAGTGGATGGCGGCTTGGCGCGCTGTTTTGGGGTAGACCGGGGCGGCAAAGGCACTGGAGCTGAGCAGCAGTAAAAGGGCTATTATTAAATATTGTTTCATTATAATATGTGTTTTATGGATTGTCGGTGCTGTTGTGTATGTACGGCAGGGCGGTGTGTTGCGGATGCCGAACATACAATTTTGTATTTCAAATGCCGAGATAATTGCAGACATGGTCGAAAACTATGTCGGCGCGAATGTCGAAGGCCTCGCGGGAAGCATAGCCGATGTGGGGCACGCAGACGCAGTTGGGTGCGTGCAGCAGGGGGTGGCTCTCGGCCAGGGGAGGCTCGGTCTCATATACGTCAAAGCCAGCGCCTTGGATGGTGCCGTTGTTGAGCGCGGCGGCCACAGCGTCGATGTCGCACACGTTGCCGCGGGCGGTGTTGATGAGCAGGGCGGTGGGTTTCATCATCTTCAGCTGCTCGGCACCAATCAGGTGGTTGGTTTCGGCATTGAGGGGGACGTGGAGGGTGACGATGTCGCTCTCGCGCAGGAGTTGCTCAAGGCTCACGTAGGTGGCCATGGCTTTCACTTCTTCGTGTTCGGAACGGTTGTAGGCCAATACTTTGCAGCCGAAAGCGTTCAGCAGTCGGATGGTGGCGGTGCCGATGGCTCCGGTGCCCACAACGCCCACGGTCTTGCCCTTGAGTTCGCGGCCCAGGTACATGCCTCGGCCACCGCCCTGGCGGATGGTGCCGTCGAAATGGGTAATCTGTCGCAGGAGGTCCAGCATGAGGCCGATGGCCAGCTCGCTCACGGCGGTGGTGGAGTAGCCGGCGGCATTCTGGACGGTGATGTTGTGCTCTTTGCAGTAGGCCAGGTCTATGTGGTCGAGGCCGGTGAATGCTACGCTAAGGTATTTAAGATTAGCGCACTGCGATAAGACTGTTGCAGGCAGCTTGATGTTGGAGATGACTGCCACGTCGGCACACTTCATGCGGGAAGCCAAGGTGTCGGCATCTTCTTTGCGGTCCATATAATAGTCGAACTCGTGGCCTTTGTCGGCGAAGTTCTTTTTCAGTTCTTCAAAATGTTCCTGGCTGATGCCGAGGGGTTCAACACAAACGATTTTCATATTATATATTATATGTGTATTTTTAAATTCACAATTCACAATTCACTCATCACAATTCACGATTCACAATTCACTTCTTTTTCTTCACGCTGAAGCCGAAGCCGCCAAGTTTCTCGCCGAGGCCGTAGTATTTGCCGTGGGAGTAGGCCAGGGGCTGGGCGTGGTTGAGCTGGAATGCACCGGTGGTCTTGTCGATGAGTTTGTCTTCCGCATTCACCGCCACCACGTTGGCCAGGAACATATCGTGGCTGCCCAGGGGGCGGATGTCCACCACCTGGCACTCAATGTTCAGCGGGCTTTCGGCAATGAGGGGCGCTTTCACAATCTGCCCTTGCTCGGGGGTGAGGTGCATCTCTTTGAACTTGTTGAAGTCGCGGCCGCTCCGCACTCCGCACCAATCGGTGGCGCGGGCTAACTGCTCGGTTGTCAGGTTGATAACGAATTCTCCGGTGCGCTTGATGATGTCGTAGGAGTGGCGCTCCTTGCGGACGGATATATAGCATATGGGCGGGTCACTGCAAACAGTGCCCGTCCATGCTATTGTAAGAATATTGTAGTTCTCTGGTTGGTCGCCACAGCTGACCATCACTGCCGGCAGGGGGTAGATGAGTGTGCCAGGCTTGAAAGGAACTTTCATGGTGTGTTATTCTTTAAATTTCTTTTCGATTTCGTCGATCCAGTAGCGGAACTGCTTGTCGGTCTCGGCCAGGTTGGCCACGGTCTTGCAGGCATGGAGCACGGTGGCGTGGTCCTTGTTGCCGCACTGAAGGCCGATGATGGCGAGCGACGACTTGGTCATCTTCTTGGCAAAGTACATGGTCAGCTGGCGGGCCTGCACGATTTCGCGTTTGCGGGTGCGCGACTGGATGCTGTCGATGGGGATGTTGAAGTAGTCGCAGACAACTTTTTGGATGTAGTCGATGGTGACTTCGCGGTTGGTGCTCTTGACGAATTTGTCCACCATCTGGCGAGCCAGGTCGATGGTGATGTCGCGGTGGTTGAGGGAGGACTGTGCCATCAGGGAGATGAGGGCGCCTTCCAGCTCGCGGACATTGGTGTTGATGTTGTAGGCGATGTATTCAATCACGTCGTCGGGCATCTCCACGCCGTCGTTGGCCAGCTTCTGGCGCAGGATGGCCATGCGGGTTTCCACATCGGGAGGCAGCAGCTCGGCGGCCAGACCCCATTTCAGGCGCGAAGTGAGGCGGGTTTCGAGGCCCTGCAGCTCGCTGGGCGACTTGTCGCTGGTGATGATGATCTGCTTGCCGGCCTGGTGCAGAGTGTTGAAAATGTGGAAGAAAGCTTCCTGGGTGCGTGCGGCCTTGTTGGCCCAGAACTGGATGTCGTCGACAATCAGCACATCAATCATCTCGTAGAAATGTACGAAGTCGGAAGTGGTGCCGTTGCGGCCTGCATCCTGGTACTGCTGCATGAACTGCTCCGAGGTGACATAGAGGACGGTCTTCTCGGGATGGAGCTCCTTGGTCTTCAGGCCGATGGCGTTGGCCAGGTGGGTCTTGCCCAGGCCTACGCCGCCGTGCAGCATGAGGGGGTTGAAGGCAGTCTTGCCGGGGTTCTCGGCCACGGCGTAGCCTGCGGCGCGGGCCAGGCGGTTGCAGTCGCCCTCCACATAATTATGTAATGTATAAGCAGCGCTCAGCTGAGAATTGATGCGAACCTTCTGGATGCCGGGGATGACAAACGGATTGGGGAACTCGCGGTTGTCGTCGCGGTTGAGGTTCATCGGCACCTCCTTGGGGCGGTTGATGGTAGCCTGCTGGCTGCCGGAGGCCGGGATGCGGGTGGTGATGGGCGAGTCGGAGATACTTGTGTCCATAACAATACTATATTGTAAGCACGCGTTGGGGCCCAGGGTCAGGCGGATGGCGTTCTTGAGCAGCTCGGCATAGTTCTGCTCGAGCCATTCAAAGAAAAACTGGCTGGGCACCTGGATGATGAGCGTGCTACCCTCCAGTTTCACAGGAATGATAGGCTCAAACCAAGTGCTGAAAACTTTTTCGTTTTCCTTGCCTGCCAAGTTGTCTTTTATAAAGTCAAGGCATTCTCCCCAGACGCGCTGATAGTCTTTCTCCATATATCTTGTTTGTTCTCTAAAGTTCGCTTTTCGCTGTTAATGTATTAGTTATGCAACATGTGCATTTCTTTTGTCTGTTTGCAAAGTTCCACTTTTTTTATCACCTATCATAGTGAAAAATAAATTTGCACATATCAACTTTTTTTTATAAAGCACCCCCGCCACTATCCACCATAAAAAAAGCCGAAAATAGTCAAAAAACTGAAAAATAGCCTCTTCTCTTTTTCTACCCATTACAAAGCCCTCGTAATATACATTTTTTTCTTGAATGTTTGTCGTTTTTTTCAATTTTTTTTCAGTGATTAGTGGAAAATTGTTGATAGCTTTTCTAACTCATTGGTGTTGAATATTGTATTCGATGATAACTTTTTAACTTGCTGATTTCTATTGGGTTTTGTATAAAATGCTGAAAATCATCGTACACGTTGGATGGCCGATTTTGCTAACTGCTTATTCTTCAACTTGATGGTTTTTTATTCACAATTTGCAGTTGAAATAATTATTTCCCTGCGCCCCTTTTCGTGTTGGAAAAAAACGCTTCAGCTCCAGTGTTCCTTCGCTATACCTTCGCTGTAGCTTCGCTATAGGTTCGCTCCTCCGCATGGCCGTTTTCCGCCCTTCCCGCGATGGCTGGCCGGCAGAACAGGGAGCGCCGCGCCCTGTAAGTTCGTTTTTTTATCAACAACTTTTAAGTTATCAACAGCATGTTGAAAACTAACATATTAACAGCCTATTTCCGCTTTTGGAAACAGCTGTTAAAAACTTTTTTTATAAAAAACATCATTAATATAAAAAAAATGAGTAATTTTGCAGTTACAAAAAATACAATAAAGAATAAGTCAATATTAATATAAACACTTTAAACTCAAACAAAATGACTAAAGCTTATAACTTCAACGCAGGTCCTTGCCCCCTGCCCAAAGAGGCTGTTGAGTCCACTATCAACGCCATCCGCAACTTCGATAATACTGGCATCGGCCTCATGGAAATCTCTCACCGTACCCCCGGTTGGGAGCGCACCATGGAGGAAACCCGCCAGCTCTGGCGCGACCTTCTGAACATCCCCGAAGGCTACGAAGTTCTCTTCCTCGGCGGCGGTGCTAGCACCCTCTTCCTCGATATCCCCGCTAACTTCCTCAACAAGAAGGCTGCTTACCTGCAGACCGGTGTTTGGGCTAAGAAAGCTGGTAAAGAGGCTAAACTCTTCGGACCTGTCGCCACCGTCGCTCCCCCCGAGGACAAGACCTACAGCTACATCCCCAAGGGCTACACCATCCCTACCGATGCTGACTACTTCCACATCACCACTAACAACACCATCTACGGTACCGAGATCAAGTACGACATGGACTGCCCCATCAAGCTCATCGCTGATATGTCCTCCGATATCATGAGCCGTCCCGTCGACGTTACCAAGTATGCTTGCATCTATGGTGGCGCTCAGAAGAACGTAGGCCCTGCCGGCGTTACCTTCGTCATCGTTAAGAAAGAGCTCCTCGGCCAGATCACCGACCGTCAGTACATGAACCCCCTGCCCACCATGGTTGACTTCCGCACCCATGCAGCAGAAGAGAAGAAGAACATCTCCATGTTCAACACTCCTCCCGTACTCCCCATCTTCGTCATGCACGAGACCCTGAAGTGGGTTAAGGACACCATCGGCGGCCTTGAGAACATGAACAAGATCAACACCGAGAAGTCCAACCTCCTCTACGAAGAAATCGACCGCAACAGCATGTTCCGCGGCACCGCTGAGAAGGAAGACCGTTCCATCATGAACCACTGCTTCGTCATGGCTGAAGGCCGTGAGAACCTCCAGGATGCATTCATGGCATTCGCTAAGGAGCGTGGTATGGTCGGCATCAAGGGTCACCGCAGTGTTGGTGGCTTCCGTGCTTCCCTCTACAACGCCGTTACCAAGGAAGACGTTGAGGCTCTCGTCCAGTGCATGCAGGACTTCGAGAAGGCTAATAAATAAATCTTAGTGAATAATTAACTAGAAGTTCTAGAAAATCTAGAAAACCTAGTATTACTAGAAAATCTAGAACTTCTAGTCACCTATACAAATCAACAAAACAATGAAAGTACTTGTTGCTACCGAAAAACCCTTCGCTAAAGTTGCTGTTGACGGCATCCGCGAAGTGGTTGAGAAGAACGGCCACACCCTGGCACTTCTCGAGAAATATCCCGACGTGAACGACTTCTACGCAGCTGTTGCTGACGCTGACGCTCTCATCGTTCGCTCCGACAAAGTCACCAAGGAAGTTATCGACCACGCTAAGAACCTCAAGATCGTCGTTCGCGCTGGCGCTGGTTTCGACAACCTCGACCTCGCTGCTTGCACCGAGCGTGGCATCATCGCCATGAACACCCCCGGCCAGAACTCCAACGCTGTTGCTGAGCTCGTCATGGGTCTCCTCGTTTTCTGCGTCCGTAACTTCTACAACGGCAAGTCCGGTTCCGAGCTCATGGGCAAGAAACTCGGTCTCCTCGCTTACGGTAATGTAGGCCGCAACGTGGCTCGCATCGCCAAGGGCTTCGGCATGGATGTCTATGCTTTCGACGCATTCCTCACTGCCGAGCAGATCGAGGCTGACGGCGTGGCTCACGCTGTTGCCAACCAGGCTGCACTGTTCGAAACCTGCGACGTAGTGTCCCTCCACATCCCCGCTACCGCCGAGACCAAGAACAGCATCAACTACGAGCTCGTCAACAAGATGCCCAAGGGTGGTATCCTCGTCAACACCGCTCGTAAGGAAGTCATCAACGAGGCTGAACTCCTCAAACTGATGGCCGACCGTACCGACCTCCGCTACATCTCCGACATCATGCCCGACGCTGATGCAGAGTTCAAGGCATTCGAAGGCCGCTACTTCGCAACTCCCAAAAAGATGGGTGCTCAGACCGAAGAGGCTAACATCAATGCCGGTATCGCTGCTGCCAACCAGATCAGCAACTACTTTGCTACTGGCTGCACCAAATTCCAGGTCAACAAATAGTATTTACTATACTATATAATAAAAAGGGGAGGCCTCGGCTTCCCCTTTCGGCATACTGTGCGGAGGTGAAGATAGAGTGTTGGCGCGCTGAAACTCCGTTGTGGCTCCGTTGATTCTACGGGGTAGCCCCGTTTAAGGGAGCGGACTCATAAGGGGTGTAAAAAGAATGTGCGGAATGCCCAAAATATAGAATCTAGAATGGGATTTTGCAACAGTGCGCACATTTGTGTGAAATCAATGCGTTATGTGATTCTATATTCTATATTTGTGGTTTCACCGATGAGGAAGGCATCTATTGATAGATCGAATGCTGTTATGCTACCATCTGAATAACAGCTATATAACATTGCATCTGTAATAAAAACTCTCTGCCGGATGACTCATCGCAAATCTAGAATCATAATTCTAGATCTAGAATGAATTCTATATCTATCGGTCATTTTACCTTCGCTGAAAATCCTCGTCTTTCAGTTTATAAGTATTATCGAATTTCTAGCGGTTGCCTGAAGATAATTGTGGGCGAAATTTGCAAAATAAGGCAATGGGAAGTTTGGAAATTTGCAAAATAAGGCAATGAAAAGTAGTGAAATTTGTAAAATAAGGTAATTGAAAGTATCGAAATATGTAAAATAAGGCAATGGGTGTTCGGTAATGTGTTGGTAGATAATTGTTTTTGATTTGGTGTGCTTTTTGTCGCAATAATTGTTACTTTTTGCCGTTAATTAATCAATTATGGAGACGGTAATCTGCATTTTCAACCCTGAACACGACCTTTGTCTGGCCAACGGCAGCAGCAACTATATGCCGCCGGAGTCGGCTTTGCGTTTTGCCCGGCAGGGAGTCGAAATCATGCGAATCCTTTACCCTGAGGCCCAGGTCTGCCTCCCTTCCCCCTTGGCCCTCACTTCAAATCAACAAATCAACAGCTCAACAAATCAACACCTCATCCCTTGGGGTTGGAACATCGTGTTGCGGAACCATCTGCTCAAACTGGGGGTAGACGAGGCGTGTCTGCCTTCTGATGACGAACTCTCTAGAATCCGCCACCTCCAGCACCGCTCTACCATCCTCCCTCTGCAGCCTCAGACCGTTGCCGCCACCACATCTGCCGAGGTGGAAGGCATGATTGCCCGCCACCATGCCGTGGTGCTCAAAGCCCCTTGGTCGGGGTCGGGTAGGGGACTGCGCTGGGTGACTGGGGAAATGAGCCCTCACGACCTCAGCTGGATGCAGAAAGTTGTGAAGAACCAGCAATGTGTGATTGTAGAGCCCCGCCGCCAGGTGGATTCGGAATTCGCCCTTGAATATCGCATACATCGCAAGGGGGTGGAATTCTGTGGATTCTCCTTTTTCACTTCCTCCAACGGAGTCTATCACGGCAACCTGCTCATTCCCGACGATGATATTCGCGAGCGTGTGGGCTACTCAGTTTCTGATCAGGCTGTCTTGGAGCAATGGCTCATGTGCCATATTGTTGGGCAATACGAAGGCCCTCTGGGCATAGACTATCTCCACACCGCAGAGGGCCAGAATATTCTCAGTGAGTTTAATTTCCGTCATACCATGGGCATGGTAGCCCACGAGTATCTGTGCCAACACCCTGAGTGCGAAGGCCAGGAATGGACGCTACAGCAGTGCTGCCACAAATAGGCCCACGGCCAGCGTGAGCGAGAAGATGAGCTGCAACTTGGCCGACATCAGGTCGAGTCCTATCAGGGCGTCGCGGCCTTCCTCCTTATATCTGGCTGCTTTCTTGATGTTGCCCATGGCGGGAATGAATGCCACGAGGCACAGCAGCGCGGTCCAAGGCAGATAGCCCAGCACGGCACACACGGCCACCCACACAAAGGGCAGTACTTGGTATACAATATAGGTCTTGGCGGCGGCAGTCTGCCCCATAGCCATGGCCAGGGTGTGCAGGCCGGCATTGCCGTCGCTCTGTATGTCCACGGTGTTGTTGGCGTGCAGCACCGAGAGGGTGATCAAGCCCAGCGGAATGGTCAGCAGCAGGCTGCGGAAGTCTATGCTGCCGGTGCTCACCAGCGAGGTGCCCAGCATGATCAGCATACCGAAAATCACAAAGATATTCAAGTCGCTCAGAAACACGTTCTTGCTCTGGGTGTACAGCACCGTGAACACGAATCCCAGTCCGCCTACCACCAGCAGTTGCCATCCGCAGCGCCAGGTGAGGAACAGTCCGATGGCGATGCCTATGGCAAAGAGCGCGTAACTCAGTCGCAGATATTCTTTAGGCTCGAAGATGTGCTTCACCAAGTTGGGCACGGCGAATGCTTCCTCGCAGTCGGCTCCCGACTTGTAGTCGCCCACGTCGCTCAGCAGGTTGCCGGCGGCATGGAAGATGACCACGCCCACTACAGCCAGCACGGCGTTGAGCCAGTTGATTTGTCCGAAACCGTTATAATAGCACATCAGTGCGATGGTGGCCACTGCGGGCAGCGACGACACCGAGAACGACCAATATCTGGTGGCCGCAAACCAGTCTTTGAAGGTGTGTTTTTTCATAGTGAATTGTGATGAGAAATTGAGGTTGGAACCTCGGTAACGATTAATTTGAATTGAGGTTGAAACCTCAATAACGGTTAATTATCCTAAAGTGTGTTCCAGCAGTGTGTATGTTCCCAGACCTATCAGCACCCCGCCGGCGATGAGCGTGGCGCCCTTTTCGGGAATGGGAATGTTCCGCTTACCCAGGAACAGACCCACGAGCGACACCAGCGTTGTCACCACGCCGATGACTATCACGTTCAGCCACACCTCGGCCATCGTTCTGTTCAGTCCGAGGCTGATACCCACCACAAAGGCGTCAATGCTTGTGGCAATGCCCAGTAGGCACATGGTGCCGAACCGGGTCACGTCCATCTGCTTTGCGTCTTCTTCCTCGCGGAAAGAATCCCATATCATTCGGCCTCCCACTATCAGCAGCAGGCCGAAGGCAATCCAGTGGTCCACCGACTCCACAAAGGCCTGGAAGGCCTCGCCCAGCAGCGCCCCCAGCAGGGGGAACAAGCCTTGGAAGAAACCGAAAGTCACCGCCATCAGCAGTCCGCGGCGGTACGACATCTTGCTCTTGAAAGCGCTTGTCGTAGACACCACCAGGCTGTCCACGCACAACGCCAGAGCCAGCAGGAACGATTGTAATATCAGCATTCTTTAGTCTTTTTGTGGTTAGGAATAAGCAGCGAGAGGCTGATGGATCCGGCCAGGATGCCCAGGATCACCATCAGCGAAGCCACGGTGGAGATAGTCAGGTGGAAGAACTCGTGGCCGATCATCTTCACGCCGATGAAGCACAGCAACATGCCCAGACCGTATTTCAGCAGCCAGAACATGTCGGTCACATTGCTCAGCAGGAAGAACAGCGAGCGCAGCCCCATGATTGCGAAGATGTTGGAAAAATAGACGATAAACGTGTCCGTCGTCACCGAGAACACTGCCGGAATGCTGTCCACGGCGAAGATGATGTCGCTGAACTCAATCACCAGCAGCACCAGGAACAGCGGCGTAAGATAGGTCTTGCCCTCCTTCTTGATAAAGAAGTCATGGCCGTGTACCTCGCGGGTGACGGGGAAGAACCGGCTGGCGAACTTCACGGCGGGGTGGTTGGCCGTGTCGATCTGCTCGTCGCCCTTGTCGCGGAACATCTTGATGCCGCTCCATATCAGCACCACGCCGAAGATAGCCAGGATCCAGGAGAACCGCTCCACCACTGCGCCCAGCAGGAAGATGAAAAGGAAGCGCATCACGATGGCGCCCAAGATGCCCCAGAACAGGATGCGGTGGTAGTACTTCTTGTCGATGCCGAAGCTCACAAAAATCATGATCATCACGAAGATGTTGTCGATCGACAGCGACTCTTCCAGGAAGTAGCCGGCCAGGTACTGCGAGAACACCTCCTTGCGGTAGATACCCAGCGCTGTGCCGAAGTCCATCGAGGGCTGCAGCAGAGCCTCCAGGTTGGTGCCCTGGGCGTAGGCCAGCAGGTCGTCCATGCTGGCAATGCCGTGCACCCATTCGCCCTTCAGGCGCAGTAGCAGGCCGAAGAGCATGGCCAGAATCACCCAGATGGCGGTCCAGGTGCCGGCCTCCTTAATCTTAATCTCGTGGTCCTTCTTGTGGAACACGCCCAGGTCCATAGCCAGCATGAATATGATAAACACCATAAAGATGCCGAAAAACAGGAATCGTGACATTGTTGTTGACTGTTAATTTATATGTTCAATAATTATATTTTCAATTATCAAAATCCGTATTGGCGGAGGCCTAATACAAAAAATCTCACAGACGGGCCGTAGCCCCGTCCATGAGTCTCATTGCTTGCGGAAGGTGCCAAGTCGTTGTCGACCAGTGATCTGTTGACACCCTCCACGGCCTGTGCCGCCAATTACTCCCTCAATAATTCAGGCTGCAAAGATACGAAAAATAAATGACATGGAAGAAAAAAAATATCAATCAAATTGAACTTTAATACATACCCCGTCACTCTCGAAAGCTCACAGAACCTTCTCGCCCCTCTCAAGAGGGGATGGGCGGTGGCCGTCCGTTGTGATACCACGTTGTTGACGATGTGAGGCGGCAGCCATCCCCTCTTGAGAGGGGTACGCCTTTAGGCGGGGGGTATGTATTAAAAAATAATCAGTTCCGCTAAAAAATAGCCCGATTCGATTTACAACTTGGGGAGGGGCAGAGCCTACTGGGGACAAATGTTGAAATTTGAGTTGTGGAGGGGCGTTTTCAGTTGCGTCGCAGGGGCGATTTTGCCCCGTTTTAGCCCGTCGGGCTTGGAACGGGGCTGCGACGGGAGTGAAACGGGCTTGATGCTAGGCTGCCACATGGTGTGTGTTGGGCTCTATTTGTTAATTCGGATTAACATAATTTTGTCTCTTGTCAATCGGATGGGAGACGTAGATTGGGTAATTTTGCAAGTTGTTGAAATATATTGGTTTAGGAAATTTGGTGCAAGATGGTGTAAGGTGTTTTATAACTTTCGTATAAGAAGGGGGAAAACATTCCCTTATATAGGGCATCATTCCCCCCGCATATGAAAAAGTTGGAAAAATAGGTGCACTAAGTTGCACCAAGTGTTTTTGTATGTTGATTGTTAGTTTATTACGGTTGTTTGTTGGTCACAAAGGGCTGCCGCAGGGACTTTAAACGGCGTGTTTTTGCTCAATTTCTGCCGATGATATTATTGGCCGGATTGAGTGTGATTGTTGTATGGGTCATATTTCGCTCGGAATTGCCGTTTGTAGCGTTTTTTATTTGTTTTGTGTATGTCGGTCTACGAATGGTTGTGATATGCGCTCTACAGGTTTGTTTTATCGCTTTGCTTTTTGAGGATGGTGAAAATGTTTGTATTATAACTCTCGCTTATATATTATATGAGGAGTGTCATCAGAGGCTCTTAGCGGTCTGCAAGGCTTCCCATTGGCTGGCGAGAGCGGGATTGTCGATGAGTCCGCGTCCGACCATGATGGCGGATAATTTAGGAAAATTTTTAGACAGTTTTCGTATGTCGGCCACCGTGCGGAGGTCGCCGTTGTAGACAAGGGGTTTGTTGCAACTTTCGTAGAAAAGTTCGAAGGCTTGCATGTCTACCTGCCCCTGATACTGCTGGATGCCGAGGCGCGGGTGGAGGGTGACTTGCATGAGGGGCGAGTCGTTGAGGATGGGGAGGAGGGCGAAGCACGCCATGGGGTCGCGGAGGGCGAGCCGCATCTTGACGGAGAACC
>JAZLLD010000057.1:0-21717 GCA_045597945.1 Bacteroidales bacterium | reverse complement strand
CAAGATGATAAACAACTGTCGGACTGCCGAAACTGAACGTCGCCCGTTGTGATTTGCTTAAAAATTTGTATCTTTGCAAGATGATAAACAACATACTTTAACTTTCATTTTTCTAAATCTTGTTGTGATTTGCTTAAAAATTTGTATCTTTGCAAGATGATAAACAACAAAAAACGAAAAAGAATTTGCCATCGTTGGGTTGTGATTTGCTTAAAAATTTGTATCTTTGCAAGATGATAAACAACAGCTGGTGAACGAGATATCAAAACGATTAGTTGTGATTTGCTTAAAAATTTGTATCTTTGCAAGATGATAAACAACTGGTAGATTTATGGAAGGTAGCAATGTAAGGTTGTGATTTGCTTAAAAATTTGTATCTTTGCAAGATGATAAACAACCGATAAGTCCAAACCTATCCAGTGCGATAGTTGTGATTTGCTTAAAAATTTGTATCTTTGCAAGATGATAAACAACACGATGTGAGTATTATGATGAGTGATAGATGGTTGTGAGTTGTTTTAGAAAATAAAAAAATCCCAGTCGGATTGACTGGGATTTTTGTTTTGAGGTATTTTCAATTTTCTGAAAAATCGTTTCTTTTTGAAGCAAAAATTGATCTTTTTTGCGTTCCTTGATTTGTTAAAAATGTATAAAAATTCAAAAAAGTTCAAGCTGCTGTCCTGGGGCTTCTGGCGGTAGGATTTTGCGGTTGCTAAAGATTTCAATTTCGGAAAATTGTTTGTCGGTAATGGTGATAACGGCCACATGGCCAAATTCAGGGAGGAATGATTTGACTCGGCGTAGATGCACATCGGCATTCTCTCGGCTGGCACAATGCCGTACATAAATGGAGAATTGAAACATAGTAAAGCCGTCGCCCATGAGTTTTTTGCGGAACTGGGCAGCGGCGTGCCTCTCCTTCTTGGTGTCGGTAGGGAGATCGAAAAAAACTAGTACCCACATAATACGATACTGGCTAAATCGGATGTTCATGGCATGGCAATTTCTGGATAGACAATCTTTCGCAGTTCACCACTAAAGCATTTGTAGAGGCTGGCCGTAGTTTGGCTGATGCCCACCATCATGGGGCTGCGCTGGCCGCCGATGATGATGTCGGTGACTGGCAGTTGAAGAAGGTCTGCCTTCATCTCTTTGCTTATTTCTTGTGCGTTGAGGTACTTGGGTAGTATTTGCAGCACTAGTTGGTCGACATAGGGTCGGTAGGGTTCCATGATGTCGTCGGCAAGGCAGTAGGCGTTGTAGCGGTTATGGTGGTGGATGCCCAGGGTAGGCAACATGCCGCTGGCCACTAGGGCGCGAGCCACCATGGCACGGAGAATTGCATAGCCGTAGTTGAACAGTGCGTTGGGCCAGTCGCCCTCTTGGCCTCGTGTCCAGCCTGGGAGGTTGGGGAACATTTGGCTCCAGTAGTAAGCGGCTGCACGGCCTTCGAGATTGTCGGAATCGGCACTTTTGACGCTTTGGCTCCATGCCAGCATGTTGCCGACTTCGGCATTTCGCATCAGTTTTAGTATGGCGGCCTGGTTGCGGATTTTCTGCGCCACGGTTTGTTGCCATAGTTGTTTTTTGAGTGGTAGAGAGGCATTGATTTGGTCGCGGAAACGTTCGCTTTGAAGGGTGTTGCCATCTAATGGCAGAGTTAGACCGGTAGGGAGGTGGTGGTTGTTGCAGGTGATGATGGCCACGTTGTTCTCAAGCATGGCATTCATCACCCCGTGTGTGAGGGTGATTTGCTGATGGTCGAGCAATACAATACCTATATCCTCGATAGGTATCGTTGTGGAGGGTTCGTGTTTGACACCCATCTTGGCGTTGTACGTTGATGGGTCGAGGAGTTTGACTACCAGCTGTCCATTGGAGAGGGAAAGCATGGCGGGGTTGTTGAAACAGAGTGTGCGTTTGATCATATATATTGAGTTTATAAGTTGTCGAAGTTGCACACAAAAACAAAGGAGATGCATTTGCATCTCCTTTGTTTGAAGGATTGCCTAATATTCTCCAACTTGCACAATTTCCCCAATATGATTGATGCGGACTTTTATGATACCGATGATTCCGTTTAATCCTAATTGTGACTTGTAAGCTATGCCCTTAAGTTCTTTAATATCTTCTACATTAGTTTCTAGATGATGCCGGAAGCAATAATTTTTAGTCGCAAGTTTCTGCACTCTAAAAAGATTCGGACTTATTCGTGCAAAATTCTTTGGGTCTAACAAGTCTATTTCATTGGGGTCGAAACCTGTTGCTGGATTGGGAAATACAAAATATTCGTTACGCTTCATAGTGAAGAGGAACTGCCAGCCTTCATCTTTTTTGTACTGCTTATCAACAATAGGAAGTTGTTGGTTGACACGTGTGGTGGCTTCAAGGAACGACACAATATGTTCTTGCAGATTGCCTTCGGCATCGCGGAAGATAGCCACATGATGATTGTTGCCAGTGTTCACATAGTCGGTGTCAATGGGGTTGCCTTCGGCATTGAGAATGATGTGGCCATCTTTGTCATGTTTGTCATGGAGTGCCACAGCGTTGTTGAGCTGGCGGTATCTTACACTCTTGATACTGATACCTTTGGCTTTGTTCTGCCAAATGGGGTTGTTGTCAAGATCGGTGAAAGCCTTCTTGGGGTCGCCTCCAAATTCATCAAGGCGAGCTTGAAGAATTCGGCGAATGCCTTCATCTACCACTTTTTCTAATTTAATGTTTTCATCAATCTTCTTGCGAACGGTATAGATGACTTCAAATTCTTGTATCAATACTTTTGTCGGTACGGCATGGCCGTGGGTGTTATCAAGCCAAATCGGATTCTTGTCAAGTGCATTCTTTCCGGTGAAAGCTTTCTTGGCATCACCACCAAAGGCATTGAGTCGTTGAGCAAGGGCTTGGCGATATGTAGGATTGAGCACCTGTGATATCACTTCCGCTGTCATCTTAGCATTGACTGCTATTTCTTTGTTGTGAGGCACTCGCATCTTGGCACAAACAGTTTCTTCGTGTAGTTGTCCACGAGGAGTAAGTTGAACTTTAGTGTGTGTTCCCTCAGCTGTCTTGGACTTGTTGATGTTTCGGGTGGCAACTTTGTTTTTTGCCTTGATGGAAACTAATATGTTCTCAAGGTGTTTTTTTGCTTCAGTACGGAATATGTCGACATCCATGGGAGGAATGAATCGCAGATGACCGTCTGATCCGCGGCGCAATTCTTTTTTCTCAATAGCATATGCTACCGAAGTCAAGTTTTCGCTATGCCTGGAGTTTAGTTGATTCAGATATTGAATATAACTGGGTTTGGTGAATGCAATGGTAAGGGCATCCATGGCATGGTGGCGATGGTCGTTTCGTTTGGTCCAGCCATTGATTCGTCGAATCTGCTGGCCATCACGGCCTTGGCGCACCTCGGTAAGTCCTTGTCGGTCATACTTGTCCCAGTTGAGTTCTTGCATGACATTTACAAGTTGCCAGTCTTCTCTCAATCGGTCGGTTATGCTACCTGTGGTGGCAGTTACGTCGCGAGCTATGAGGCGGAGCATCTCTTGTGCCTTGCGAGAGATGTACTGTGTATTGCGAAGGTCTCGGTCGATAAAGTCTTCAGGAATATCGGCCTGGGCCATGAGCAACTTTTTTGCCTTGGCCTGAGATATAGCCCCCTTCTTTAATAGGTCTTCCACACGAGCTTTGTAGTCAGCAGCTCCTTGTTCTCCCCATTTAGTGGTTACATAATCAATAGCCGTAGCACTACCTTTTTCAATGTTGATAGCTCTGTATTCCAATGTTTTATTAGAGAATGAGTCGTCAAACAAACGAGATTGAGGAATGATGTGCTCAATATCGATTTCTTTGCTGAACAACTTTTCAAGAGGAATGTATTGATTGGAATACAATGTCTTGTTTCCATTGCCAGAAAGTTCTTCCCATAAGCGATAGCGAATGATATCGTTGCGACTACCATATTCCGGACCGAATTCGGTCTGTAGTTTCTTTTTGATGCGTTCTTGCTCCTTAGTGTTTTCGCTGATCATCTTTGTGAGACCATCTCGCTCGGCAGCATTTTTCTTGAGTTTACGTGCCAATTCGATGCGCACTTCGTCAGGATGACCAAATTCGTCAATCACACCATTAACTACATTTACCATTTGGTTGAGAATCTTCTCTACTACAGGATTGCGAAGGCTGTTGCGGGGTAGGAGGTCAAGGTGGTCTTGAAGTTGGCGGTTGTCAAGTTCTTCGCGAGTAAGGGACTGGGAGGAATGCCTATAGCCAGCAAGCCCACATGCTTCGCTGTAGATGTGACCAACCTGCATGAAGGGTATAATTTTACGCAAGGCTTTTGCCGAAAGGTTGCCGTAATCTTCTTCAAAATGGATAGACGCAAACAGTTTTGCATACTCTTTGGGCATGTTAAGCATTTGTGCTAAATGCCGGATGAGACTCTCGTCGCCAGTATTAGAATTATCACCTTCATAGGAATATAGCAAATGCCAAAGTTGGAATAGGGGTTGTTTGTCAAAGGCATTGCCTTCTAGCATAAAATCAAGTGTTAACCACTCGGTACGGAAACCCAGTCCTCCAAAGATGTTTTTTATCCCTTCGACCTTTTGTGAGGCGGGTAGTTTGTCCATATTGGGCAATTCATGGCCACTCATTTCTAAGATATTGACAGCCGCTTGAGCCAGTTGTGCCATGGTACGGTTTCCTTCAATCTCTTTGAAATTGAGAGAATAGCCTTTCTTTTTGCCAAATAGAAGTTTGATTATCTCGCTGTCTTTGAGTTTTGTTTGAAACCGCAATTCGGCAAGAATTGTGTCTCGTTCATCGTCATTTAGTCGGCGGCTAGATTCACCATCATTGATGGTTAGGTTGTTCAGCGTTTGCAATAAACGGAATTCTTGGAAGATGGGAGATGATTTGGGACAAGCCTTGTGGTTCTTCTCAAATTCACAGTCAGAGACTAGCCATTTTTGAGAGCGTAGTGGACGCTGGTAGAATATGACATGGCTGCAGATTTTTTTCTTTAATTCAGGAGTGAGTTCTAAATGGAACTGGGCTTGTTTTTCCCAAATGGTTTCAAACTCATCAAGATAGTCTTGTCGGTAGTAAGGTTGGTTTTTAAGACTTGCATTTGGATTGGCATCAAGTCGCTCAATCAATCGCTGTCCGATAGTCTGATGATTGAAATATAGTTCTTTGCTACGATCGCTTATTGCACCAAGGTAGCCACTGCTGCCATTAATTGCTCCATTTACCTCGCTGATTACAGTTGCAAGCTCTTCGGTCGAGAGTTGGCGGTTAAGTGCATCGTTGCGTAACTGGTACAATGCCTTCAGTTTGTCAACCCTATTACCTTTTATCTCCTTAGTGTAGATTTTGTATTTGCCAAGAAATGTTTTAGTGGTGTTAGTTTTTGTTAGGGGAGCTATCTGTTTGCGGAAATCGTCGGTGAGAATGACAGGATGATATTGTTGTTGATATGCCCATATTTTATTGAGTTCTGCAATAAGGTCAGAGCGGTAGAACTCAGGAATATGGAGTTTTCCCATGTTAAGAATGCGATGGCCATACTGACCTGGTGTGATTTGTTCTTCAAAAAGAATGCGAGCCACTTCCATGCCGTCGATTAGTTGGCCTTCATCAGTGGATTTTGCTTTACGACTGCTTTTGTATCCACGTTTTTTGTTAATCATGAGCAATACACGAGCCAGTTCTTCAAGAGAAATCTCTTCTGTAGCGGCTTTTGCTCTAAGTCGGTAGGTTTGGAATGTGCTATTGTTGCCTTGTTCTGAGAGTATTGTATCGTCGGTAATCCAACTTTGCTCTTTCATGATAGAGATAAGATTATCTCTGCGCAATTTGAAACGTTGGAGGCTTCGCCTCATGCTGCGTTTTAATGTACGATCGGCATTGGTGGTGATGGGTTTTCCTTTCTCAAAATTGTTTTGTTCGTCAACCGTAAGTGGGTTTACACGCACGCCAAGACGCACAATTGTGGATTGTTCTTGAGCATTTTCTGCTTCGTTGACTACTGCCCAGCCAATACTAGTAGTTCCGAGGTCTAGTCCGAGTATCTTCTTCATACTGATGTTGTTATAAAAAAGGCGAAACCGGAGTTCCGCCTAAAATGTTTTCACAACGGAATAATCCTTATTGTGATTTGCTTAAAAATTTGTGATGCAAAGATACGAATATTTTTTGATTTAGCAGATATTTTTTTCCATAGAGCGTTTTTTTAAGATATATTAATAATGTATTTAGTAATTGTATGTTTGATGTTTCGCTTTCCATGAGTGTGCTTTATCGCGTTTCTGCTTGGCGCAATACTAAAATCACTAGAAATAGTGATTCGGGGATTGGAAAAAAAGTTGTAATTTTACAAATTGAAAGGTGGGGGTGAGGTTGTGCGTAAGTGATTGTAGAATAATTTATAACGTGATATTTGTCGGTATGATGACACTGAAAGATTTGCAAATTGGAGGCTCTGCGCAGGTGCTTGCAGTGCATGGCGAGGGCTCTAACAGGCAGCATATTCTGGATATGGGCGTGATTCCCGGTGTGTATGTGAAGCTGGAGAAACTGGCCCCCATGGGCGACCCGATGGAGCTGAAAGTGCATGGCTACTCGTTGGCTCTGCGCAAGGCCGATGCCGAGTTGATTGATGTGCAACTATGTGATGCCGAGGATGATGCCGATGGATGGCATACTGATGATGATGACGAGGCCGCCAAGAATATTCCGTATATCGTGTCGCTCCACGACCACAATGCCCACCCAGGCTTTGGCGAGGATGCCGATCTGGTGCGCTCGGCACAGTGCCGCCGCGAGCATCACGAGCATTCGCTACCGGAAGGCACCACGCTGACCTTCGCCCTGGCCGGACAGCAGAACTGCGGTAAGACCACCTTGTTCAATCAACTCACTGGCTCCAAGCAACATGTGGGTAATTTCCCCGGGGTTACGGTGGATAGGAAAGATGGTGTGATTCGCGGCAATGACGACACTCTTGTTACCGATCTTCCGGGTGTGTATTCGCTTTCGCCCTATACCGCTGAGGAGATTGTCAGCCGCCAGTTTATCTTGGAGGAGAAGCCCAGAGGAATTATCAACATCACCGATGCGGGCAATATCGAGCGCAGTCTTTACCTGACAATGCAGCTGATGGAGCTTGACATCCCTATGGTGCTGGCTTTGAATATGATGGACGAGATGCGCAACAACGGCGGTTCGGTGCGTATCAATGAGATGGAGCGCATCCTGGGCATCCCCGTGGTGCCGATTTCTGCGGCTAAGAATGAAGGTATTGATGAATTGGTGGAACATGCCGTGCATGTAGCCCGGTATCAGGAGCGTCCGCTGCGACAGGATTTCTGCGATAAGGACGATCACGGCGGAGCAGTGCACAGGTGTCTGCACAGCATCATGCATCTGATTGAAGACCACGCTTCCCGCGAGGGAATTCCGCTGCGCTTTGCCGCCACAAAAGTAGTTGAAGGAGATGTTGAGATAATTAATATGTTGAAGCTGACCGACAATGAGTTAGAGGCAATTGAACAGATAGTGCGTGAGATGGAGGCGAGCCGTGGGCTGGACCGTGCGGCAGCTGTTGCCGATATGCGCTTCACCTTTATCCGCCGTCTGTGTAGGCAGACCGTGGTGAAGCCCAGCGAAAGCAAAGAGTACAAGCGCAGTCGCAAGATTGATGAGGTGCTCACCGGCCGCTGGACCGCCCTGCCCATCTTTGTTGTCATCATGTCGCTGATTATATGGCTTAGTATTGATGTGCTGGGCGCACCTCTGCAAGACTGGCTAGACCAGCTGATTGGCTGGCTGGGCGGTAGGTTGGATGTGGTGCTTGGCGGCTGGGGCGTGGCTCCGGTGATCCGCTCGCTGGTGCGCGACGGCATTTTTGGCGGTGTGGGCTGCGTGGTCAGCTTTCTGCCTATAATCATGCTTTTGTTCTTCTTCCTCAGTCTGTTGGAGGACAGCGGCTATATGGCCCGCGTGGCTTTCGTTACCGACAAGTTGCTGCGAAAAGTGGGTCTCACGGGTCGCAGCATTGTACCGCTGCTCATAGGTTTTGGCTGTTCGGTGCCGGCCTACATGGCTTCGCGCACCCTGCCTTCGGCACGCGACCGCCGCATGACGGTGCTGCTCACCCCCTTTATGAGCTGCTCTGCCAAGATACCCATCTACGGCTTCTTTACCAGCATGTTCTTCCCCCATCACGGCGGCTTGGTGCTGATAGGCCTCTATGGCGCAGGCATTGTTGTGGGTATTCTTGTTGCATTGATATCCAAGCATATAGGTAATAAGAGCGGTGCTGCACCATTCGTTATGGAACTGCCCAACTACCGTATGCCGGGCATGAAGAATGTGTCGCATCTGCTGTGGGATAAGACCAAGGATTTCTTGCAGCGCGCGTTTACCGTCATCTTCCTTGCCACGCTGGCTATCTGGGCGATGCAGACTTTTGATTTCCGCTTCCATATCGTGGAGGGCGGCGAAGGCAGCATGTTGGCCATAATTGCCGGCTACATTGCTCCCGTATTTGCCCCCATGGGGTTGGATAACTGGCAGATAGTGACTGCCTTGGTGAGCGGATTCATGGCCAAGGAGAGTGTGGTTGCCACGCTGGAGGTGCTGGGCGCGGTGAGCGCATTTACCACCCTGACGGCCATCCCGATGTTGCTGTTCTGTTTGCTGTACACTCCGTGCGTGGCCGCTATCGCCACCGTGAAGAAGGAACAGGGCTGGCTGATGGCAATGTTCGTGATTGTTTTCCAGTGTGTTGTTGCCTGGCTTGTGGCCTACCTGGGTTATATAGTGGCTTCATTAATATTGTAAGCAGATGAATGCGGCATCTATCATAGTGTTAGCAGTGGTTGTTGTGCTGGCGGCCTTGGCACTCCGCCAGGTGCTTGGTGGCCGCAAGCAGGGGTGCGACAACTCTTGTTCTTCCTGCTCGCTGTACGGCCAGTGCAAGAAGCGCGAATAGTATTAAAGCAGTACATGAAGAAATAGCTTGTAAACACATTGTTTACAAGCTATTTCTGTTTTTATTTTGAAACCAATCTATAAAAAGAATTCGTTGGCTGCCGGGGCGGAGTGGTGCTCTTTGAGCATGGCCACATGTGAGAGGAAGTCGGGGTCGGCAAAGCTGAGGGCATCCTCGGGACAGCGGCGTATGCATGACTGGCATTTGATGCAGATGCCGTTGATTTGTGGACCTTGCGAAGTGATGCTGATTGAACCCATGGGGCAGAACTGCTGGCAGCGGCCGCAGCGCATGCAGCGGTCGTCGTTGACCTGCGGCTTGGCTTTGAGGAAAAGGGCAGGGGTGAGGTCGGCCTTCAAGGGTTGGTAATAGCCTTGGGTTGGATCTCCGGGCACCTCAACAGGCTGTGTGCGCTGGAGGTCGATGGTGTCGGCCCATGTGTCTATCTCGCTATAATCCTGCACGTTGGGGCGGCATTGGCCGATTTCTTTGGGCGCAAAAGCATGGCGTGAGACCACGGCGGCGGCTGCAACGGGGGTGATGCCGCCCTGCTGCATAAGCTGGCACATCTCGGCCAGCGCGTTGTCGTAGCTTCGGTTGCCGAAGACTGCGATGGCTATGCCTTTGTTGCCTTGAGCCTGAATATGTTGGCTGACGAAATCAAGGGTCTTGTTGGGAATACGGCCGGCATACACTGGCGTTGCCCACAACACGATGTCGTCAGGCGCAATAGGCTGCCACTGATCGCGTTGCGTGGGCAGGGTGTAGGGCTGGAGGCGGAAAGTGGTGGAGAACCGCCGGGCCAGATGCTCGGCCACGTGCTCCACGATGGCCTTAGTGCTGCCTGTGGGACTGAAATATATAGCTACAATCATCGGTCTATGAATTCGTTGCGGAAGTCTTCAATCATAAAGGAGGGGCAAGCCTTATTGGCGTACTCATTGTGGCAATGCACGTTCAGCAGGCTGTGGTTGTAAAGCTTCATCAGGTCGCGCACCAGCTGGACGAGTGCGGCGCGCTGCTCGGGAGTGCGGGTGTCCTTGGCGGTCTTGCCGTCGGTTGCCAAACCTCCAACATACACGATACCAATTGAATTGGAGTTCTGGCCTATGGTGTGTGCGCCATCTTCGTGAATGCTGCGGCCTTCGTGGATTTTGCCGTCAAGGGTGATGACATAGTGGTAGCCGATGTCCTTCCAGCCCTGAGCCTTGTGCCAGCCGCGGATGGTGTCGACCGTCACATTGCGGCCTTCGGGGGTGGCGGTGCAGTGGAGGATGAGCTTTTTGATGGAGCGGCGGCTCTTGGTGTAGGTGTTGGTGCTTTTTTTGCAACAGAGGCCTTCATGGTGGCGTTCCAGGGCACCCCAGGTCTGCTTGCCAACAATGCCGTCGGCGGTCAGGAAATGGGCTTTCTGAAAGGTGATGACAGCTTGCTTGGTGGCGGGGCCGAAGATGCCGTCGGCATGGATGTTGAGCATTTCTTGGAGTTTGCGGACATCGTTGCCGCGGGCGTTGATGGATAGTGTGCTTGGCATAAGATATGCTGAAGTGTTTGTTAATATTTAGGTGCTTAATTTATTTATTTCGTGCATGTTCGAGTGTGCGTTGAATGTATTGCAGAAATATTATTTTCTTAATATGTAACGCAGAAGAGGTTCAAATATTGTGTGTGCCATCTATTAATTGGTGTTTGGGATTTGCCGGATGAATAGGACTTCGTGTAGATTGTAGCTGCTTCTGTCTGAGTACAGGCAACATCCAAAAATTGGTTTTCTCACAGAGCCAGCTCTGCGAGAAGGACTGAAAGAAATTGCCAGAAATCAATCAGAAATTGCTGTCAATTAATGATTTCCGATTGTTTAGACTTTTCTCGAAAGGTTCACTGAACCGCTCGGATTTTCACTGAAAAACCTTGTATTTCAGTTTATAAGTTTCGCTTGCGATAGATTATCGAATTGTTTGAGGCCACCTACAATATGGAACTGTTGATTGGTTGTTGATTTGGCTGCAAAAAATGTGCATTCCCAATTGTGTGAGCACCTTGTGAAACATCGCCCCAGCACCGTTCCTCAGAGCGGGTCTTCAACGGGTCTTCAACGGAGTTACTACGGGAGTGCAAAAGTGGCCAGGGATGGTTGTGAAGAATGTAAAATGTAAAATGAGATTTTGGCGGATTGGCAGTTTTGAGGCTGATACTGCGGAAAAAGTGATTTTACATTTTACATTTTGTGTCAAATGATTAAAAATCAGTTGGTTTGATGCCTATTTTGTATAATTATACATGTATAAGGTCATTTTACTTTTCTTGCTGTGTCGGCAGTTTTCAAAGAAATGTAAATTTTACAAATGAAATGTATAATTTACATTTTTGCCATTGTATAATATTGTGTAAGAATACGATAGATATAAATGTAAAATGTAAAATCCAAAAAATGAAGTGCCATATAGTGCTAATACCTCCGCCTTGGGAGTGGTGTTTCCCAAGTGCGGAGGGGAGGCATCTTGATTCTGTTGCACCGGATTTTGCAATCTGATGCTTCTTATTGGTGTGATTTATAGTAGGATATGAGATGTTCTTTGTTTGTTGAAAATAAATGCGGCCTTATAGTAAACCGTCTCGGATTGAGAATCTGCCCCAACGGTGTATGAGTTTTTGTTTGCAGGTGTCGCAAATATATATCTGTTTTTCTAGTTGAGGTTTTTTATTTGCATCGCAAATATAACAGTTTCTATCATTATTGGGGCAATGTTTCAGGCCAAAACAATGAAGCAATTCATGAACACCTACTTTATAAAACAATGACTTATTGGAAACACGATAGTCTGAAACAACTGCGCTATGTCCGGGGCAGAAGCTTAGTCCTAAAACACCAAAGTCGTTAATGCCGTGCGCGGTGGTGGAAATATCGGAATGAGTCAACCCCAGTATGTAACCAGACTGAGGATGTTGGTTTCGAATAATTGAATCGGCTCTATATCTATGTCTGGCAGTGTTTATGTACTTCTTTGGTAGCGTTTCCACTTCTAGAAGATGCACCTTAACCGATATCTCGGGAACTAGTGTGTCAAAGCAATTCTGTATATCTGCTTGAAGTATAGAGGCTTCTTGTGTAGAAAAATTATTATAAGGCTGTAAATACACATTCAACTCCTTAAATCCATTTACCGGGTTGTGGGAACAGCTAACAAGGATTAATGTTAGCAGGATAAAATATAACCATTTCATAACAATATTGAGTGTTTTAATGCAATTCGGTAGCAGTATTATGTGTTTATTTCTGTTGAATCGGATTTTATATTTTCGTTATTTTTGTCGCATTTTCGTCGCATCGGATTTATAATCCGATGCTTCTTATTATTAGGATTTTCAATCCGACAGACAATATTCCTTTTATTTGAATATTAATGCGGATTATAAATCCTTATAGTAAATGGTGTCGGATTATTAATCCGACACAACAGCAGTTGTCAGAACATCCGCAGGAACTGGTGGGACTAATATCTTGTAGGATCAACAGTTTCTAATAATTCAGAGTATACAAAAAAAGTATTGAGCACATATATTGTTATTAGTGTAACATATGGCACCATTGGTTTATGGACACAAATGTTTAGAGCAGCCATTCCCAATAATAAAATAACTGATACATAAAATCCTATACTGTGAAAATATTCATATAATACTTCTGTAAATGCTTTTGTACCTAATGATACTTTTTTTTTGACAGATAATAGCACAAAAGCCCTAAAGCCGATTGGTATTATTCCAAAATATCCAAAACCAAACATATACTTTGTCCATTCTGGCAAATGGATATCAAATGGGATTAGAAATAATGAAAGAATAGCCAGACAGAAGCAAATACCGGAGAGATAAGCCACGCAAGTGTTGATAAAAGAATACAACTTCAAGCAGATCCAAAGAAAGTGAATAATAATCCTATTCATTGTTTTAAAGTATTATTCAAAAATAATATGTAGAATATTAGGTTTTACCGTGATACCAGATAATTATGTAGTATTCATTCATATAAAAAACGATCCTCTCAGTTGTAGATTATCATTTTGGATGTTCGTTTCTCCTTGATACACTTGTAAAATCAGTTTGATAATAAAGGCCTCTGTTATTGCAGAGGCCTTTTGAGATATTAACAAATTTATTTCACCTCGATCGGCTTGATGTGATCGAAGAGGAAGGTGCGGAGGTTGGCGATGGGGATGCGCTCTTGCTTCATGGTGTCGCGGTCGCGGACGGTGACGGAGTTGTCGGTCAGCGTGTCGTTATCCACGGTGATGCAGTAGGGGGTGCCGATGGCATCCTGGCGGCGATAGCGGCGGCCGATGGCATCTTTCTCGTCGTACTGGAGCATGAAGTCGTATTTTAGAGAGTCGATAATCTCGCGTGCCTTCTCGGGCAGGCCGTCTTTCTTGACCAAGGGCAGGACTGCGGCCTTGTAGGGTGCCAGCACTGCGGGGAGGCTGAGGACGGTGCGGGTGCTGCCGTCTTCGAGGGTCTCATCCTTGAGGGCATGACTGAAGATGGCCAGGAAGGTACGATCGACACCAATGGAGGTCTCGATGACATAGGGTGTGTAGTTCTCGTTGAGCTCGGCATCGAAATATTGCAACTTCTTGCCGCTGAACTCGCTGTGGCGGGTGAGGTCGAAGTTGGTGCGGCTGTGGATACCTTCGAGTTCTTTGAATCCGAAGGGGAACTCAAACTCGATGTCGGTAGCGGCATTGGCATAGTGGGCCAGCTTCTCGTGGTCGTGGTAGCGATATTTCTCGGCGGGGATGCCCAGGGCGAGGTGCCAGCGGAGGCGCTCCTCTTTCCAGTGCTTGAACCACTCGAGCTCGGTTCCGGGACGCACGAAGAACTGCATTTCCATCTGCTCAAATTCGCGCATGCGGAAGATGAACTGGCGGGCAACAATCTCGTTGCGGAAAGCCTTACCAATCTGAGCGATACCGAAAGGAATCTTCATGCGGCCAGACTTCTGCACATTGAGGAAGTTGACGAAGATACCCTGTGCGGTCTCGGGGCGCAGATAGAGAGTGTCGGAATCGTCGATGACAGAACCCATCTTGGTGGCAAACATGAGGTTGAACTGGCGTACATCGGTCCAGTTGCGGGTGCCGGAGATGGGGCATACGATTTCGAGGTCGAGGATGAGCTGCTTGAGACCGGCGAGGTCGTTGGCATTCATGAGCTCGGCATATTTCTCGCGGATTTCGTCGATCTTTTTCTGGTGCTCAAGCACACGGGCATTGGTGCTGACGAACTGTTCGCGGTCGAAGGCATCGCCAAAACGCTTGGCAGCTTTGTCGCACTCTTTCTTGATCTTGTCCTCAATCTTGGCAATGTGATCTTCGATGAGCACATCGGCACGGTAGCGCTTCTTGGAGTCTTTGTTGTCAATCAGAGGATCGTTAAATGCGTCCACATGGCCGGAAGCCTTCCAGATCTTGGGGTGCATGAAGATGGCGGAGTCGATACCGACGATGTTCTCGTGGTACTGAACCATGGCGCGCCACCAATATTGCTTGATGTTGTTTTTGAGTTCGGTGCCAAGCTGGCCGTAGTCATAGACTGCGCCGAGGCCGTCATAAATCTCGCTGGAGGGGAAAATGAAGCCGTACTCTTTGGCGTGGGAGACTACTTTTTTGAAAATATCTTCTTGGTTAGCCATATTGTTCAAATTTAGAATTAATAATTAAGAATTAATAGTGATGGGGCAAGGCTCTAAATTCTTAATTCTTAATTATTAATTATCAATTATTAATTATCAATTATTAATTCTTAATTATTAATTATTTCGCTGCTGCCTGGGTGGCGGTGATGGCGACTACGTTGACCACATCTTCAACGCTGCAGCCGCGGCTGAGGTCGTTGATGGGGGCTGCCATACCTTGCATGACGGGGCCTACTGCCTCGGCACCGGCAAGGCGCTGGACGAGTTTGTAGCAGATGTTGCCGCTCTGGAGGTCGGGGAATACGAGGACGTTGGCCTTGCCTGCTATCTCGCTGTCAGGAGCCTTGCTGGCACCAACCTTGGCCACGATGGCTGCATCGGCCTGAAGTTCGCCGTCGAGTTTCACGTTGGGGTCGAGCTCATGGGCTACGCGGGTGGCCTCAATGACTTTGTCGACAAGCTCGTGCTTGGCACTGCCCTTGGTGGAGAAGCTGAGGATGGCTACGCGGGGCTCTTCGAAGCCGGCGATGTTCTTAGCGGTCTGGGCGGAGACCACGGCAATCTGACCGAGTTCTTCGGCAGTGGGGCAGGGGGTAGCTGCGCAGTCGGCGAAGACAAACATGCCGTTCTCGCCATAGGTGGGTTCTTTGAGGATCATGATGAAAGCACCGCTGACGACGCTGACACCGGGGAGGGTCTTGACAATCTGGAAGGCGGGACGCAGCACATCGCCGGTAGCGTTGCGGGCACCAGCAACCTCGCCGTCGGCATCGCCATTCTTGATAAGGAGGCAGGCCAGGTAGAGAGGATCGGCTACGAGACGCATGGCCTCGTCCATCTGCATACCCTTCTTTTTGCGGATTTCGCAGAGCATCTGAGCATAATACTCGCGTTTGGGGTTGGTCTCGGGGTCGTTGATGGTGGCTTTATCGATGTTTTTGAGACCCCACTGTGCGGCAAGACCTTTGATTTCGGCCTCGTTGCCGAGGAGAATGAGGTTGGCGATACCTTCCTGGAGGATGATGTCGGCAGCTTTGAGGGTTCTTTCTTCAGTACCTTCTGCCAGGACGATGGTCTTGTTGGCAGCTTTTGCTTTAGCACGAATCTGTTCGAGTAATGTCATGATGATATATTTTTATTGTATTATACTATAAATATTAATTGTCTAGTCAAAGAATTTCCAAGTGAGGCCGAAGAAGAGGCCGAACTGCTTGGCGGGATAGTTGGGGATGATGTAGTGGTGGGGGCGCTCGATGAGGGAGTTGAGGTGGCCGGCCTTGGCATAGATGGAGGCACGCTTGATTTGCAGGTTGACGAAGAGGTCGCCCCAGAGATAGTTGCCGACCTGGATTTCGTCTTGGCGATAAAAGATGCCCAGGACTGGGTCGAAACCATCGGCATAGAACTGTGTGTGATAGCGGATGTCGGCACCCACCTGCACCCGCAGGGCGTGTTTGAAGACATAGAAATCGGCATACACGGAGTTCTTGCTGGCAAAGAGTGGCACTCGGACCTGGTCCTGGTCGGTGCTATACTGGGCCATCTGCTGCATGTCGTAGTGGAACCAGGAACCCAGTTTGAGATAGAGATTGAGGCGGGACTGGAGAAGAAGGGCACTCTCAGCACTTTGGACTGGGACGTAGACGGTGCCGATGCCGGCAAGGTCGCGCTCTTCAAACCAGATATTGTGGCTGATATGGCTGGCCGAAAGGTGGAAGTCAAGCAGGTCGTTGCGATGGTAGTCGGCTTCGAGCTTGCGGACACCCACGGCGGTGAAGTCGGGTGAGATGGGATGGCTAATACGTTCGCACTCGGCAAAATAGATGAGCTCAGGGCTGTAGGCTTTGACTATTCCGCGGATAGCGATGTGCTGCTTAGTGTTGCCGATGGAGTCGCGGAAGGGGAAGAGGAGGTTGGCATCGAGGTTGTATTCCGAGAGGTTGGGGGCAGCCTCGGCGTATACCTTCAGCTCGGTGGCCGGCCAGGGACTGATTTCTACACGGCCAAAGGGATAGAGGGCCACCTGGCTGATAGATGATGAAGAATACTTTGCCTCATTGAGTTGCAGCCAAGAAACCTGGGGGCGGATACCGCCATAAATCTTCAGCGGGTTGCGCCAGCGGTGGTCCATATAGGCATCGTTGGTCCAGTAAAGGTCGGCAGAAATCTGACGGTAAAGAGTGGAGTCGATGCAACGGTATTTTTGTTGGTCGTATTGGATATCCAGGGCAAAGACACCGGTGTTGTAGGTGTGCGGTTTGTGGGGCTGGATGGTGTCGTAGCCGACGATGGTGTCTATTATATTATATGTATAGATGGTGTCGTAGCGGATGATGGAGTCGGTTGACAAAGTGTCTTGGGGTGCGGTGCGGATGGTGTCGTAGGAGGCAACCGTGTCGATGAATTGCTTTTTGATGGGACGATACCATTCGAACTGGCGGACAGTGTTGAAAGACTGTTTGGCAAAGATGGTTACATCTTTTGTCTGGCTGATGCGGTTGGTGAAAAGCACCGGAATACCGCTGGTGTTGGCATTGGGTTTGTTGAAATAGACGCTGGGGTTGGAGAGGCCGCCATTCTCTCCCAGCACCATTTTCTGATAGATGAACCCGGCCGAAAGCTGGTAGCGGGCATCGGATGAATAATAATTGGTGTTGATGTCCAGCAGATGGTTGGACGCGGAACTGTTGGAGAACGATCCTTTAGGACTATAGAGATGGTAGTCAATGGCGTAGTTCCAGTGGGAGTTGATGTTCTGTGTGTGGGTGAAGTGCACCTGGTAGTCGTTGTCGAGCGATGAATTATAGGACAAAACGGCATAGGGTGTCATCACCTGATAGAAGTTGATGTTGTCGGGGGTCTTGTAGAACCCGGGGAACATGTTGTTCTTGTAAATCAGGCCTGGGGTGGCGCTGAAGGTGGGGAAGATGGAATAGTGCTGGTGGCCGAGGTCGGAAACGGTGAGGAAATAGTCGCCGTTGAGACTCTCGAGCCGGTCGTGGAATTGGGCACCGGTAGGGGTGAGGGTGGGATGTTCTACATCCATGATTTTCACACTCATGGGAAGGCGGTGGAAGAAGAACACTTTGGCCTGGAGAACGCTGTCGGGTTCCTCTTCGATATATTCGATTCCACTGATTTCCTCGGAGGATGAGGCGGTGTCGCTTTGCGAGGACTGGTTGGGCGCACTAGAAGAATTGTTGTTGCCATTCCTGTTGATGTCGCGGTTAGAAATGCCGTTCATCCCGCCGCGCAAGGCGGTAGGGTTGATCTGCGCAAATGAGCTGACACTCAGCAGAAGCAACGGCAACAACAATATGACTTTCCAGTGTTTCAATGTATGTGAATTGAAAGATTATTTATTCTCTTGGAGGAAGCGTTCAACATCCATGGCGGCAACGCAGCCTTTGCCGGCAGCTACGATGGCCTGGCGGTAGTTGGGGTCGCAGACATCTCCAGCGGCAAAGACACCGGGGATGTTGGTGGCTGCGGAAGGATTGGCAACCTTGATATAGCCCTGCTCGTCGAGATCGATCTGGCCTTTGACGAAATCGGTGTTGGGCTTATGGCCGATAGCCACGAAGAAACCTGCAATGTCGATGTGGCGGATTTCGCCAGTCTTCACATTCTCAATATCAGCACCGGTCACGCCGTCGAGGTCGTCGCCACAAATCTCTTTGGTTGCGGATTCCCAGAGCACTTCGATCTTGGGGTTGTCCAACACGCGCTGCTGCATGGTCTTGGAAGCGCGGAGCTCGTTGCGGCGGTGAATCAGATATACCTTGTTGCAGAGTGTGGAGAGATAGTTGGCCTCTTCGCAGGCAGTGTCGCCACCACCCACAACGGCAACATCCATGCCCTTGTAGAAATAGCCGTCGCAGGTAGCGCAAGCGCTCACGCCCTGGCCATAGAGTTTCTTCTCGCTGTCGAGACCGAGCCAGCGTGCGGAAGCACCGGTGGCAATGATAACGGCCTCGGCTTCAATCTCGTTGTCGTGGTCGTCAACGCAATGGAAGGGGCGCTTGGAAAAGTCGGCTTTGACGATATAGCCGGAGCGGACATCGGTGCCGAAGCGCTGGGCTTGTTTCTTGAGGTCGGCCATCATGGAGGTGCCGGCAGTGCCCTCGGGGTAGCCGGGGAAATTCTCAATCTCAGTGGTGATAGTCAGCTGACCACCAGGCTGCATTCCTTCGTAGAGAATGGGGCTGAGGTTGGCGCGACTAGTATAAATACCTGCGGTGTAGCCAGCAGGACCGGATCCGATAATAAGGCAGCGTGTGTGTTCCATAATATATTATTTTAATGATTAATCAATTATTAATTTTTCTGACTTTTTTCTTTACGAGTGAGAAATAGATGAGGTAGGCCAGGCCGACGATGATGACTATCACTTGTTGCGAAGCCCAAAGCAGCCATCCGGCAGCCAAGCCAACGGTGTCGCAGACTCCGTACAGCGCCAGAGCCTCCATCACCAGCACGGGGTATGCACCCAGGCCTCCTTGCGAGATGGTCATCCCCACTGAGCCGAAAAGGTACAGCACAAAGGCCGCGCCAAAGCCCAGCCCTACGGTTTCGGGGAAAGCCTGCAGGATGATGACTCCGCCAAAAAGGTAGAAGAAATAGATGAGGATGCTGTAGACGACGAAGAACACCACCGAGACGGGCTTGAGGTGGAAGATGCTTTTCAGGCCGTCCATGGCACCCTGGATGATTTTATCGATTTTGGCAAAAAGGCGGTATTTCAGCAGCCGCTGGCGCAACATGCGATAGAGTATGATGCCGGCCACCAAAGCTACAATCAGCACCACAGCCACCAGGGCAAGACTGGGCAGACCTTGGGCTTTCTGCTCCAGTGCGGCCACAAGCCATTCTTTGGCCTGGCCGTACATGAAAAGCAGTCCGATAAGCACCACGACGCCAAAAGCCAGCACATCGAAACAGCGTTCGGTGACGACCGTGCCCAAGGATTTCTCCACGGCGATGTCGTCGCTGGTTTTCAGCAGGGCGCAGCGCAGCACTTCGCCCAGCCGGGGGAAGGCCAGGTTGGCCATATAGGTGACGATGACGGCGCCGAAGGTGTTGTTGAGCCCCGGCTTGCAGTTGAGCGGCTCGTAGAGCAGCTGCCAGCGCAGCGCACGGATGAAGTGGGCACTCAGGCAGCTGAGCATAACGCAACCCACCCAGAAATAGTTGGCATGGAGAAACGAATCCCAGATGGCCGCTTTCTGCGATGGGTCTAGCTTTAGCAGGAACCAATATATAAAGAAAAAACCGACACCCAAAAATACAACCAACTTGACAATATCGACAAGAAGGCTCTTCTTTTTAGGAGTAGCGGTTGGGGTTTCCGTCATAGTCTAGCGCAGCTTGTTATTCTCGGGGAAGATAACTGTAGGATGCCACTGCTTGGCCTCTTCAAAGTCCATCATGGCATAAGAAGCAATGATAATCAGCGAGCCAGGCATAGCCTTATGGGCGGCCGCACCGTTCAGTCCGATGACGCCGCTGCCGCGTTCGCCCTTGATGGCGTAGGTGTGGAAGCGTTCGCCGTTGGTGATGTTGTAAATATCTACCTGTTCGTTTTCAATAATGTTGGCTGCCTCCATCAAGGCCTCGTCAATTGTAATGCTGCCGATATAGTCAAGATTGGCCTCGGTAACGGTAACTCTATGAATTTTAGATTTTAAAACGTTAATCAACATGTTACAATTTTTTTGCAAAGATACACTTTTATTTTGATATATATATAAATATTCAAAAAAAGCGTACATAGGGTAGGTTAGAATGAAATAATCAGTGTAAGCAGTATGAATACGATGAAACAATAAAGTATGATTTTAGTGCCCGAGATGGGTTTCATATAGTCGGTGTCGGCAATGTCGAAGCGGCGTTTGATCTTGATTTTGTGCTTCTCAAAAGCGTACTTCTCGGTCAGCTGTTTGTCGGATTCCGAGGTGTCCTGTGCCGGAGAATCCTCGTTCTTTACGGCCTTGGTGTCCACACCGTTAGAGAAACGGGGCTGATAGTTGAACTTGGGCATCTCGCGTTTGCGGAACATGTCGCGCCAAGTAATCTTGCTGCTCTCAGTCCGGCGCTGTTCGTCAATGTCGCGCACACGTTGGGCAAAATAGTCGAGTTCGCTGTTCTCGCCATCCGCATTGTCGGCAACGGCCTTCTCAAATGCTTCCTTCTTCTCCTGCTCGATAGCATATTTCTTCTTCAGCGCCTCCCACTTCTCCTTCTCGGGGTCGTAGAAACGGGGTTCGTAATGGAATCTGCGGGGTTTCTCTACTTCAAACATCTCAAAAATAGTTGGTTATTTCTCAAATACAACAGCATTCATCGGCACGTCGAAGGCCTCGGTGGGCACTTGGTCGACCATCTGGAAATTGAATGCCACGCCCACTTTGAAGGCATTGGGTGTGCTCTTCAGCAGTCGGTCGTAGAACCCGCGGCCGCGGCCCATGCGGTTGTTGTTTCGGTCAAAAGCCACGCCGGGCACGATAATCATCTCAATGGTGTCCAATGCTGTGAACTCAGGCCCAGTAGGCTCGCCGATGCCGAACTGCTCGCCAGCCTTAAGACATTCGGGTCCAGTATACTGGCGCAGACGCAAGTCGTCGCCGTCCACGCAGGGCAGCAACAGCGTCTTCTGCGTGTACCATTTGTTCACGAAGTCGTGGGTCTGCACTTCGTCCTCCATAGACCAGTACATCAAGATGGTCTTGGCCTCTTGGAATTCTTTCAATTGTTCTACCTGCTCCATGATGGGTAGTGACCGGCTGAGTTTGTCACAAAAAGGGACGGCTTTTTTAGCCGCCCTTATTTGTTTGCGTAATTCTTGCTTATCCATACGATATGACAAGGTAATGATAGTCAGTATCTTTTAGAAAGGAAGGTCTTCTTCGGGTTTCAGCGGCGAAGCAAAGCCAGGCTGGGGTGCAGGAGCTGCTGCGGGAGCGGGAGCTGCGGGGGCAGGAGCAGGCGCTTGGGGCATGGGGGCTGACATAGGGGAGCCCAT